>JAIXSW010000433.1 GCA_027484495.1 Gammaproteobacteria bacterium | reverse complement strand
TAGCCTGAACCTGATCCATGCCAGCGCGGCATCAGGCGTCAGCCGGCTGCTGAATCTGGCGTCGAATTGCTATTACCCGCGGTTGGCGGCGCAGCCACTCACTGAAAGCAGTTTATTAACCGGGCCGTTTGAACCAACCAATGAAGCCTATGCAATTGCCAAGCTGGCAGCAATGAAGTTAACGCAATATTACGCCCGACAGCATGGTAAAGCGTTTTTCACCTTAGTACCGACCAGTCTGTATGGCCCCGGTGATCACTTCAACGATGAGCGGGGTCATGTTATTCCGGCGCTCATCCATCGGTTCCATCAGGCAAAACTGCAGCAACTACCGCAGGTCACATTATGGGGCAGTGGGGCGCCGACACGGGAGTTTCTATATATCGACGACGCTGCACGTGGCATGTTGTTTTTTACTGAAAACTACGTCGGTGACGAGCCGATGAATCTGGCCGGTGGCCACTGCATCAGTATCAGGGCGCTTGGCGAGCTTATTGCCAGCATTGTTGGATATCAGGGCGAATTATGCTGGGATCACAGCAAACCCGATGGTATGCCGCATAAAGCTTTGGATAACAGCAATTGTTTTGCTTACCAGTGGCGACCACAAACTGACTTTGCTGCAGGGCTTGCGCTGACTTATCAGGATTATTTGTCGCATGCTGGTTAAACCGCGGACTTTTTTCGCCATTCACCGCTTTGAATCCAAACCTTTTGCTGATTCGGCCGGGAATCTGGAAGTGAAGGCGCCGATGCTGCAGTCCGGTTTACTGGGGCCATGTGACAGTGTTGATTTCGGCTGGACCGAAGCGCTCAGTGCAGAATTAGTCGCTGGGGCCGTGCAGGAACACCGCGCTGTTTATGGACAGACCCCTGTTGTCGTGTATGGCGCCGGAGCGCACACCACGCAGTACTGGCCGGCAATATCACAACTTCATGTAGTTGCCATTGCGGATAAAAATCCGGCGCTGTGGGGCAGCATGCTAAAAGGCCTTCCGGTGATCCGGCCGGCTGATATCCCGCAATATGCTGCGCATGTATTGATTTCCAGCCGCGCTTTTGAAAGCAATATCGCGCGCGAACTGGCTGCCAGTTTGCCGCAGGTGCAGTTACTCAAGCTATATGCCGGACGGCTGGAACAGCAGTTACAGGCATGGGCCGACCAGCTTGCGGTGCGGGTGCTGGCGTTTCAACCGGATCTGTTGGTGCACACGCCAACCCATGTTACGGAAAATCTGCCGGCCAGTTTTTTTCTGCAACTGAAACAGCAATTGCCGCAGCTGAAAATCGTTACGGTTTGGTGGGATTATGATGAAGAGAACAGCACTGCCGGCTATCTGGATTATGAACGCGAAGTGCTGTCTTACGCCGACTTAGTGATCGAGAACTCTAATGCCAGCAGGCTGATGCGAATGCATAATCATGAGCATCCCTACCAGCAGCATGTGAATCCAAAGCGCGTTATTTTTCATCCAACCTGGTTTGATCCAAGTTTGTTTTATCCAATTCCGTTGGCGGACAGAGATATTGATATAGCTGTATTTGGCAGCCGCGTCGGCGAACGTGGTGATTGGATTGATCTGCTGGCAAAGGAATTTGGCGCACGCTTTCAACATATTGGCGGAGTGTCGGGCGAGCAGCGCAATCCACTCCCTATCGAGCAATATGCTGCATTGCTCAGACGCACCAAAATTGTCGTGAATACCCAAACCTACAGCTTTCGCCAGCAGTGCAAGGGCAAAGTGCGCGAGGCGATCCAATGTGGGGTGTTGTTAATGGAACAGGACAACACAGAGACGTACCACCTGCTACCAGATGGCTGCGGTGTGGTGTATTTCCGCACGCCAGCCGAGTTAATCAGCCAAATCCGTGTTTACCTTTCAGACCAGTCCGCGTACGAAAAAAAACTGCAGGCGGCGGTTAACCTTTTTGCCGGTCAGTCGATAGTAAAGAACTGGACCGACACCATTCTCCGCTTGCTGGACAGCACTGATGACTGAATTTCGCTGCACTGATCTCACTGTTATTATTCCGACTATTGGCGGCGACCTGCAGGTTTTGTCGCAGGTGATCCGGGCTATCAAGGCCGATGCGGCGCAAGTGAATGTTTTGGTGGTCTGGGATGGTCGTCAGACCCTGGCAACCCAGGCACGCAACCAAATGTTGCAGGATGGCGCGGCACAAGTAATTGAACATTCAGAAAACAGAGGGTTGTCGGCCGCCCGCAATACCGGCGTAGACCACTGCCACACCCCGCTTGCTATGTTTGTTGATGACGACATCGTGCCCGAATCTGGCATGGTGGCGCAGTTATTGGCGTTTCACAATACACATCCGGCCCCGTTACAGGCGGTGATGGGCAAAGTGACCTGGCAAGGCACTCCTTTTGCTAACCACATGACCCGCTGGAATGAAAGCAAAGGCAACTGGAACGTTTTTACGACCACTGTCAGTGGTGCCCGCTTTTCGAATTTTATGGGGGGATTCACCAGCTTTAAAACCGCAGCTTTTCGTGCACTTCGCTTTGATGAAAGCTTCAAAAAATATGGCTGTGAAGACACTGAGTTCGGCTTGCGCTTTTTTGGCCGGGGCGGCGAGTTGGTGTTTATCGGCGAAATTGTCGGTCTGCACCACAAAGCGGTCACTGCAACGTCCTACTGCCGCGAGCACATGGCTGCCGGCTATTCCAAGGCCCTTTTAGCCACTTTACAGCCGGATGATTGTTTTCAGGTCGGCTACTTTCGCTCCGCGTTGAGCCGACAGTACCCGCCGGCATTTTTCGAAGGGGTGTGTGCAGCCGCAGACGCCCTCAATGCCGACGCTGACGCCAAGGACGACACTGAACTGTCAGACCTGATGGCGATGTTAACAAGCAGTGCCATGCTCAGTGGATATGCCAGTTATTTCCGTGAACATTTTCCAGAGTTTGACGGG
>JAIXSW010000064.1 GCA_027484495.1 Gammaproteobacteria bacterium | reverse complement strand
TCATCACCAGACAGCTGAAGCTGGATGTCTTCGATGCCGGCGCTGTTTTGCTGACCGCGGTCGCTGTGGCGGCACAGGCTGATCTCCAGATGGCGGGTACCATCGTTGAACAGCAAGGTTTGTGGTTGTTCTTTGCTGCCGCACAAAGCGACAAACTGCGCCGGATTTTTCAGGCCTGTGCTTTGGCCGTCGGCGAAAAATGCCAACAGGTGCTGGTAATAGACCACATAGCTTTTCACTTGCTGATGCGAGCCATGTTCCAGTGGAAACAGTTTATCCAGCATGGCTTTGGAATAATCCAGCACCTGACGCAGGTGCGCGTCGTTCAGCGCCGTCAGTTGTTGCAGCTGTTGTTGGATCATTGGGTCGGTTTCAATCTGCAGTGCGGTCATGGTCATCGTCGTATCCTCGCTCACTCTTTGTCTGTTTGGGCCCGGTAGGGTGGCGGGCATCGCGGCTGTTGTACTTGCCTGAAAAACAGTCTATGTTGTTTTTAAGCGAAATTTCACAATTAAAACTTCACAGTGTGAATTTTACAAAATGACCAATACAAAAAGTCTGTTACGCCAATCACATTTCCTCGGGACTAAGATTAGAAATCTGAGGAAACGCAATAACTTAACGATGGATGACTTGTCCACACGCTGTATTCGCATCAATGCGGAATACGCGCCGTCGGTGTCATATTTATCGATGATCGAAACCGGCAAACGGGTGCCTTCGCCCGAAATGCTGGAAGTGATCGCGGAAGTTTTTCAAAAAGCGCCGGACTGGTTTTTAGATGGCGAGGAAGCCGGCCATGATTTAACGCCGGCTAAAGGCAGCCGTGGCGGTATTTCCGGAATGGCGCTGGAACCGGGCTTTTTATTTGCGCCGGATATTCTGCAAATTGCTATTCCGGAGCTGTTGTCACAAACCGGCACCGGTGGTCGCCAGTTTGCCCAGCTGCTGATCCGCGCGCATCAGGAACACCACCAGAACCACTTTCCGGAACTGGAGCGGGCCGCTGAAGAAATTGGTCAGAAACGGATGCCGCTCAGTAGCGATGAGCTGTTGCAGATCGCGAAAAAAGTTGGCCTGCAGGTGCGCTGGTTTAACGAGGTCCCCACAGAGCTGTTAGACGAGCTCGGTGTGCGCAGTAAAAACGTGCAAACGTCGTATTTTCTACCACCCGGCACTTTGCATTTAAACCGCATTCTGGAACAACATCCGACCCGGCTGAAATATGAGCTGGCGGTACATATCGGCCATGCGGTGCTGCATAACAAAGACGGCGTGAAAAGCAGTATGCGCGTCGGCGGCGCGCATGAAGCATCCGATGGCAACGTCAATCTGGCGCCACAGGACATTCTGCATGCCTGGCGTGACTTTGAATCGAGCTTTTTTGCCGGCGCGCTGCTCTGTCCAAAATTACCATTCCGTCAGCTGTTGGACCGGCACGGTTATGAAATCAGTAGCCATCAGGCGGCCGGTGTGTCGGCCTCGGTGGCGATGCGGCGGATGACAGCCGTCTCGCCATATCAGCATTGGCATTATTTTGATGCGTACACACCGGGCAAACTCAAAGCCGTATACCGTGGCAATGGCATTCCATTGCCCTGGGGCAACATGCGCCAGGTAGAAGACCCTTGTCAGCACTGGGCGGTGTTCCGCATGTTTGAAGCGGCAACGCAGCAGCATTCAGCGCAGTTGTCCTTGCTGGAAGTGCAGGGACAGCCACGGATTTATTGCTGTGAGTCGACCAAAGTGATGGATCTGGCCGGGAATCCGCATGTGTTGTGCGCCGGCATTGACCTGAACCCGGCGATTAATGCGCAGGGCCTGGATGCGGATAGTCTGGCACTGGAGCTAAAACAGCTGTGCGTCAAAGGCGGCGGCAAAGTTGCGGTGCCGGCCGCGATGCGCGCTACCTTAACGACCGTCAGTAACATTCTGAATATTAACTGGGTGGCGCGCTCGCTGGACAAACCGGCGCAGCTGATTTGCAGTCGCGGCAATAGCTGCCCGCGTGAGCCGGGCTGTTATTCGTAGTCAGGTTTCAGGGGGGCTGAGCCATTCGTCGCGCTGATACTGCAGCGCTGGCCGGACTAGCGGCGAAGACTAGCCTGGTATAGGCTCAGCAGGAGCCGGATAAAAGGATAGAACTGCATGATCAGACTGATGTTTTTGGGTGTGCTGAGCTTGTTTGTTGCATCAACGCGGGCGGACGAACCGCCGCCTGTTAAAGAGCCACCGCCGGCCTTTACGGCACAGCCTTGTGATGTCGCGGTGGCGTCGGCTGCGGTCGCGACGCGGCTGCAGTGCGGTACGCTGAAAGTACAAAGCCCGGATGGCAGCGTGTTTCAGCTGGCCGTCGTGCGTAAAGCTGCTGCCGAACCCAAAGCGGGTGCAGCGCCGGTGTTGTATCTGCATGGGGGGCCCGGCGCTGAGATCACCCGGTTTCTCGGCCTGTCGGACGGCGATTTTGTGCCGGGCCACGAGCTGATCGCTATTGACATGCGCGGCTCTGGTCGCAGCACGCCATTGTTTTGCCCGCAACTGGCAGCGAACTTAAACCAGCTGCTGCAGCAAAGCCCGGATGACAGCAGCTTGCTACTGCAAAGACACGACGCGTTATTGCAATGCCAGCAACAGATGCTGGCGCAAGGCTATAGTCCCGCCGATTTTGGCACTGTCCAAACGGTACAGGATCTGGAGCTGCTGCGAGAGCAGCTGAATATCGAGAAATGGCATTTGTATTCAGTCTCTTATGGCACCGTGGTCGCTTTGCACTATTTAGCGGTGGCGCCGAAGGCCATCAAGTCGGTGACGCTGGACTCGGTGTATCCACCTGACGAACTGCTGACTTCGTTTAAACTGCAGCAAGATCAATGGCTGCGTCAGCTTGATCAGTTGTGCCGGCAACAGCCCGGCTGCAGCCAACGTTTCGGCGAGATGCCACAGCTGTTTAACCGGGCGCTGGCGCGGCTTAGCCAGAGCCCGCTGCAGATCGGGGCTACACCGGTACAAATGCTGCTAACGCCGGACAAACTGCGTTTAGCCGTGATGGCTGCTGCAACGGCAGAACAACCGCTGTCCTTGTTACCGTTGTGGCTCGAAGCGGTCAGTCAGGGCAAACCTGCACTGTTGTTGCCTTGGGCACAGTTGTTGTCGGAGCCCACGGATCTGCAGCTTGCTGCGGCGATGGCAACTGAATGCGCCGATCGAAAGAGATTTTATCAACAAGGGCGGGCGGACAGTTTAGAGCAGTTATTTGGTCTGCCCGATGGCGTTTGCGCTGCTTTTGCTGGTGTCGCGGCAGCATTGCAACCGCCGCTGGTGCCGGAAACTGCCAAAGTTCGTACGCCGGTGTTAATCCTGGCCGGTGGCCTTGATCTGTTTCAGCCGGACAGTCTGGTGCTGTCACAATGGCTCGGACCGCACAGCCAGCTGGTGGCTGTACCATTTGCTTTGCATGGCGTGCGGGGGCCGGATCCGTGTTTGCGCAAAATGGTCAGCGATTTTGTCCGCGCCCCAGAGCGGTTTGGCCCGCCGGCTTGCCTGAAACAAACTGCAATACCCTATCTGATCACCGATCTTGAGCCTAATGCGCGGCTGGCCGCTGAGTCTGCTGCGCTCAGTCAGCGCAAGCCGGGCACCTTGGTGTTGGCGCTGGTCACGTTGCTGGTCGCCGGTGCGTTGTTTGGCTTGATCTGGCCGTTACTGGCGGGAGGCTGGCGCTGGTTAGCCGGTACTTCACAGCACTGGTCGAGACCGGAGCTGCTGAGTGGGGGTCTTATCGGCCTGACGCTGTGCGCCTGGGGTGGTCTGGCTCTGGTATTGTGGCAAGGGCTGGAGCGGCAAAGTGCTGAACTCTGGCTCGGATTACCGGTCGACAGTCAGTTGTGGCGGCTGGCGGTGCTGAAGCTGACTGTGCCGGCATTGGCGATGGTCTGGTGGCTGGCACGCTGCCAATTATGGCGACCGTTGCTGGCACAGCTGATGTTGCTGGCTGGGGCTTGGGTTGCACTGGCGCTGCATCTGTTGCCGTGACTTCGATCCTTAACCTGTCGCTGGTCATCGATCCCGCCACGCAGGCTGCTTATCGGATTTGACGGCAACACGGCTGGCTCCAACCCGCCGGACTATGCTAATGAAGACGCGTTTTGGCGCGATGCAAAGGTTATGTAAATTCACTACGGACACGGCAATGCTGCTGCTAAAGTACAGCTGCCGTGACTGCTTCAAAGAGAATCATCAAATGTTTCAAGTAGTTGTTATCGGCGTCAATCCGACATTACAAAGCCTGGTCCGGCATCTGTGCGTGGAGCGTTCGCAACTCTGGCAGTGCCGCTTTTTTCCAACAGTGGGCAGCTACCTGCAGGCACCGCGGCTCGATAGTCAGATTGATTTATTGATTTTTGATGGTCTGAATACCACCGCCAGTCTGGAAGACAAACGACTGATCTGTTTTCAGGCGCCGCTGGCGCTGCGCGTCATTGTGACGACGCCGGAACATGACGATGTGGTGCTGGGGCACCTGAGCCATTTCCACAGTTTTGTTGGCAGTGAACTGAATACCGAACATCTGGAGTTGTTGTTCAGCAACGCGGCGCGGTTATCTGAGTTGCCTTTAGGTGAACATGAGCGCCGGCTGGTGGGTGGCCTGATTGATTTTCCGCAATTGCCTGCGTTGCTGAGCGGCCTGGACAAACAGCTGGCTGAGCCGAACGTCAGTTCTGCTGCGGTGGCTGGTTTGGTCAGTACTGACCCATTGGTCGTATCCAGACTATTCCAGCTGGTTAATTCGCCTTATATGGGCTTTGTCAGCGAAACCTGGAATCTGGAAGTGGCGATCAGCCGGCTTGGTTATCAGAGTTTGCGCAGTCTGGTGGTGTTGCTGGCGATGAAAGGCGGCAATGTGCAGGCGGAGCAGCAGGCCGAGTATCAGCGGGTGCTGGACCAGATATTAGCTCAGGCCGGACAAGCACGCAGTTATGCCCGTAGTTCCGGTTTTAACCGGGTGCTGCAGGATCAGGTATTTATCGCGGCACTGCTTAGTGGTTTTGGCAAGCTGGTGTTGCTGCAGAACGGCCGTGAAGCCGGCGATGCCGAGCTGACAGAGGTCAATCCGGCCGGACGTGGTAGTTATCTCGCAGTGTCGGCCTTTTTACTGACGTTGTGGGGTTTTGAAAATTGGGTGGTCGCCGCAGTGTTGAACCAACACAGCTGGCAGGCCGCGGGGATCGGCGCGCAGATCAGCAATTGTCTGTTTCTGGCGCGGGCGCACCAACAGGGCGCCATCAAATTAAATGCATCGGAGCGACAGCAGGCCTTGCAGGCTGGTTTTGTGCTCTGAGCGCACTCAGCAATCAGACAGAGTTGGATAGGGAAAGATGCAGGTAAAGACTTGGGTTTCAGGCGCAGTATTGCTGGCAGCAGCAGGGATTGGCGGATATTTCTGGCAACAGCAGGCTGAAGCTCCGGCTGCATCCGGGCAAGGTGCCACATCACAAGGCGCGGCGCCTGCTGCCGGCCCTGCCGCAGGTGGACCACAAGCAGGTGGACCCCAAGCGGGCCAGCGTCCGGCGGGTGGCGGTGAAGGGCGTGGACCACGCCGCGCCGGTGGCCCTGGTGGTGCCGGCGGCAATCCATGGAACGCCGCCGTGCCGGTCCGGGTGATCGAAGCACAAACCACAGATTTAAAAGTGCAGTTCAAAACCATTGGTACCGCGACCGCATTAAATACAGTGCTGGTGCAACCGCGGGTCGGCGGCCCATTGCTGCAGCTGCATTTCACTGAAGGTCAGAATGTCGAAGCTGGTCAGTTGCTGGCGGAAATCGACCCGGCACCCTATCAGGTCAAACTGGCGCAGGCCGAAGGTCAACTGCAACAAAATGTCGCGCAGCTGAAAAATGCCGAGCTGGACTTAGCGTTGTACGAAACACTGAAAAGCCAGAATTCAATTTCGCGCCAGCAATACAACACGCAACAGGCACTGGTGAATCAGCTGAAAGGCTCGATGAAATCGAATCAGGCGCAAATCGACGCTGCCAAGCTGGAATTATCCTATACCCGTATTTTGGCACCGATCAGCGGCAAAACCGGTTTGCGTAAAGTGGATGCCGGCAATCTGGTGCAGGCCAACAGCGCTGAAGG
>JAIXSW010000060.1 GCA_027484495.1 Gammaproteobacteria bacterium | reverse complement strand
TATGAATTGATGGGACAGCAATATATCAATGCACGGCTCGCGGCTTTAGGTTTTCGCGATGCACAGATCTTACACCGGTTGGAACGACCGCTGAGTGCACAAGATAACCGGGCGACCAATGCCGTTGTGTTTTACGACAGGACGGGCCGCTTGTTATATCGCCAGCCTGGCCGTGTCGCACCGGCAATGCCAGCACGGCCTTTTACGCCAGTCGGCAACGACTATCTCAAAGACGGTTTACTGCAGGGCAAGCCGCTGGATTTTAGTCAAAAGAACCGCTGGACTTTGTCCCATATGCATCGGTTGACGCAGTTGATTATGCTGCCTGAAACAGCACTCCCAGCCACGCGCTTGCAGTTGTCTGCGGCGGACTTACAGTTTTTGCAACAGCAGATGGCGCAGTTGCCGGGTGACAGTCAGGACCCACGTTATGACCCGGTTCAGTATTGGCCGACTTATGTAAAATTTCTGCTGTATGGCGCTGCTAAAGATATCGCACCCGATCCCCGCGTCCATATTCACAATAAAGTCGGTGACGCTTATGGTTTTTTACTCGACAGCGCTTATGTTCGGGATGAATGCAGTGGCGCCGAATTTATCCTGTCGGCCGCTGTATATGTCAATCAGGATGGTGTGTTAAATGATGACCAATACGACTATGACACTGTCGGTTTGCCATTATTAAAACGTCTCGGCGAGCTGGCATTGGCGCATGTGCGGGCCAATGCCACGACTCAGAAAAACGGGCAATGCCAGCGCACTACCCGCCCCTAATGCTGCGTTATTGGTTTTAGTGCTGTGTCGGCAGCGCTGCCAAAGGCCAGGGCGTTAAGCCCTTCACAGCCTGAATGCCCAGACCAGGGCTGCTATTGAGCGAAATGGTCGGGCCTTCAAAGCGCGTGCCGCCGCTGACCGGGTCAAAGCTGGATAAGGTTGGCCCATCCAGATCCAGATAACGGATGGTCTGCGGATAAGCGGCGGCCAGATGTGCGGCCGCGGCAACACTGATCGATGATTCCAGCATAGATCCCAGCATACAGGCTTTGCCGGCGATGTCAGCGAGCGCCAGTATTTGCAACGCGCCGCTGATGCCACCGGTTTTCATCAGTTTGATATTGATGATGTCACAACAATCTTGCGCCAGCAGCGTCACCACATCGGCTGGGCTGTAGGCACTTTCATCCGCCATCACCGGCGTCAGCACCGCATCTGTCACCGCTTTTAAGCCGGCAAGATCAGCGGCCGGCACCGGTTGCTCAACCAGTTCTGGCACAATGCCAGCCGCTTCAATCTGGCGTAACGCGCGGATACTCTGTTTCGCCGTCCAGGCCTGATTCACATCAAGCCGCAGTTTGATATCGCCGGGTACGGCGCGATGAATGGCAAGAACTCTTTCGACATCAAGTTCCGGCTCACTGCCCAGCTTGATTTTCAGCTGTTGATAACCGGCGGCGACGGCGTTGCGGGCGTCCAATACCATGGCTTCAACCGGATTCATGCTGATAGTCACATCGGTGGTCAGGCTGGTGACTGCTCCACCAAGTAACTGACAGAGCGGGACGCCGAATAATTGCGCCCGGACATCATAAAGCGCGATCTCAACCGCAGCTTTAGCGCTGCTGTTGCCGACCACTCGCCGCTGCAACTGATGCAGCAGTGACTGGAAATTGAAGATGGATTGCCCGACCAGCATCGGTTTAAACACCGTGTGGATCACCGCCTGCATCGATTGCAGGCTATCGCCGCTAATCACCAGCGTCGGCGCCGCTTCGCCATAACCACAAATCCCGTTTTCCAGCTCAAGCCGAACCACTAAATCCTGCACGCTGTCGACGCGGCGTAGCGCCGTAACAAAAGGCGTTTTTAACGGCACTTCTAACAAAAAGGTGTCGATGTTAACGATGCGCATAGATCTCCCGCGTCAGGCTTTTGATGTTGTATAGCGCTTGCAGATAACTGGTGTGCTGATTGAGCTGCAGCGGCAACAACGGCGTGATACTGACGCCATTTAATTTACTTTGATAATACTGGCCATTGTTGTGGAAATAACTCAGGCCATTAACCGAATGGATGACAAAAAGCTGCCCGTCGTCGGCGCGCCCCAGCACCAGCATCACATGGCCCGGGATCAGCAATAAATCGCCGGTATCGGTTTGACTCAGCGCCTGCGCTTTTTCGGCGGCTGTGGCGTTATCGAGCTGCAGTTCCGCGGCAAAGCGTTGTTTACCGAGGCTACTGGTATTGCGTGGCAGCAGCACACCAAAGGTCTTAAACACTTCACCAATAAAACCGGAGCAATCGCGCGCATTGTAGTCATGACCCCAGCCGTAGCGCTCGCCAAGAAACTTAAATGACTGACGGATAATATTGGCGCGGGTCAGCGGCAAAAAGCCGGTGCGCACATCCTGACTACGCGCAACCAGCGCCGGCAGCAAGGCTAAGGTGCCGTCCGTACGGCGTACCGGTAGTTGCACCACATAACTAAATGCCGGATTCTGGTCATGCACCAGCGCCGGAAAATCTTTTAATAGCGGCAGGCGCACTCCCATATCCAGTGCGACCTCGGACACTTCTGGCTGTTCAGCGGTAAAGTTGGTAAAAGCCCGCGCACCGGTCACCAGCAAAAAGTCCGGGTTATTGGCATAATCGAGTGCGGTTTGTTTATCGGTCAGTGCCAGATGTTTAACCTGTAGCCAGCCACTGTAGTGATAATGCCGGACAAAGGCCCATAACCGGTCCTGACTATGATGCAGCAGCTGCAGCGGTTGGCCCGGAAACACCGCGGTTTCCTGAAAACGGTCGATATCGGTATCCATGCCATCATTAAACACCCGATCTAAAGTCGGAAAAGCACGGATAATGCCGCGACTGGTGACGAGTGCGTAAGCGGCCTGAACGCTGGCCCCAGCTTTCGCCGCGCTGCTGTCAGCCAAGGTTTGCAGCGCCATGGCTTGTTGATAACGCGCAAAGTCCGCCGGCGTGAGCTGCTTGCCATCGGCATAAAACCGCGCCGCTTTGGGCAACGCCGAGCTTTGGTTGATCAGCGTCAGCAATTGTTGTGGGCTATAAGAATCCGGGGCTCGAGCAAGATCGAGCATATCCGGCAAAGTGCTGAGCAGCTCGGCATTGCTGGCGGCGATTTGCTTTGGCGTGCGCAGGATCTGGTCAGGCGCTTTGCTGCGTGCCAGCCAATAGTCCGGCGCCAATTGCGCAGCGCTCAGGAATGGAATATCGTGCGAACTGGCTGTAGCCTGCTCAGATACAGAGAAAACCACACTGCAGATGATAAGAAGATGACGTAAGCCGCGGTTGCAAGCAGTCGGCGCAGCATAAAGAGTCCTGGCCACGTCTGGCGCGAAGCTGGCTTTTATTCCAATCATTCTAAACCCATCGGCATATTAGGAATTATTTATTCAAGTATACTGGCCCAAGATCAAATTACAAGCACAGGCGACGTGATGACCAGACTACAACAACTGAAAATATCATTATTAAAATCAATCACTTTACCTACAAAACGCATGATCAACCTCCTGCTGCAGCCGACGTCAGCGTTGTCCATACCTTTCGCCTGCAGCACACTATTTCTTGCCGCATGTAGCCAGACCATTCGCCCCGCTTCGGACCTGTTACCGCCAAACCCGGTGATCCCGGCCAGCACCACGCAGTTGGTCGTCGTCGTCAGCGATAGCTGGGACGCCAGCAGCGGTCAGTTATATCAGTTTTCCCGTGTTGCCGGACAGCCGTGGCAAAGCACAGGTCAAACTAGCCAGGTTGACCTTGGCCGGAACGGCAGCGCATGGGGCCTTGGCCTACATCCGGTACAGAGCGGGCCGCAAAAACAGGAAGGTGATGGCAAAGCGCCGGCGGGTTTATTTCGCTTAAGTGCGGCTTTTGGCGCTTTGCCAACGCTTGCCACCCAGATGCCGTATCAGCAGATGAGCCGGTTTGATTATTGTATCGATGTTCCCGCCTCTCCGTTGTATAACCAGACGCTGGATATCCGCCAGTATCGATCCGAATGGACTGCGGGCAGTTCAGAGCCGATGCGGCGTGACCTGATGGCAAAACCAGACGCAGTATACGAACAAGGTTTGTTTATTGACCATAACATCAGTTCCGGCGAAGCCCGCCAGACCGGTGCCGGCAGCTGTATCTTTATGCATCTGAAATCCCCCGATGGCCGCAAAACGGCGGGTTGCACCGCATTAGCGCCAGAGCATCTTTCGGCATTATTACAATGGTTATCGCCGCAGGCAGAACCGCTGTATTTGCTGGTGCCTGCCAGCGAATACCAACGGCTGCAGCAGGACTGGTTATTGCCGCCGCTGCCGACGTCACGCTGATTTAAACTGAGGTTGTCCCAGATGTTAAGACCTGCCGTTTTGTTTTTTGTGCTGTTGCTAAGTGGTTGTGCCAATCAACCCGGTGCGCAGTTGCGCCATGATCTTGACGAGCAGATCCGCGCCGCAGGCCTGCAGCCGGACCAGGTGGCGTTGGTGGTGTTGCCGGTGACACTGCCTGGTGAGCCTGCAGCGGACAGTCCGGTGATCCAGCACAATGCTGATCTATTATTACAACCCGCCAGCACATTAAAACTGCTCACCAGCGCCGTGGCGCTGGATCAGCTCGGGCCTTTATGGCGGGGCGAAACTGAGCTATTGGCCGATGCAGCCGATCTGGCGCAAGCCCGCCAAAGCGGCGTATTAACCAAGCCGCTATATGTGCGCGGCAAAGGCGATCCGGAGCTGGATTATGCGGCCCTGTCGTCTTTGTTAGCGCAGCTCTATAACGAAGGGGTGCGTGAGCTACGCGCTGGCGTGCTGCTCGACCGCAGTTGGTATAGTCCGTTATTGCCCGACCCGGCCGCGCCGCCATTTGATGAGTCGCCACGCCGTCGTTACAACTATATTCCTGATGCGCTCGGGCTCAATCAGCACATGCTGCAACTCCGTTTACGCAGCAATGCCAGCGAGGTGCAACTGACCAGTCTGCCGGTGCTAAACGACTTACAGCTTAAGTCTGAATTGCAATTAACCGACGCGCGCTGTGATCAGTTTAATGCTGATTTGCTGGTGCTGAATGAACGCACACTGCCCGGCGGCGGCGTTGAACTGGTGCTGCGCGGTGAATTTCCGCGCCACTGTTTGCACGAAGAAGATGCGGCCTGGCTCAGTCGTGATGCGCAGTGGCAATTAAGCCTGAGCCAGTTCTGGCGACAGCTTGGCGGCCGTGTTGGCGCCCCGTTGCAAGTGCAACCCGGCCAAACACCTACAGAAGCAGTGGTGGTGGCGCAACATTTCAGCCGGCCTTTGCCGCAATTGTTGCAACAGCTGAATAAAAATTCTGATAACGGTCTGGCGCGCACGCTGGCATTGCAGTTGGGCCGTCTGGCACCTGATGGTGCAGATCTACAACAACCGGCTACAGTGCAAGCCGCCGAACAAGTGGTAGTGCAATGGCTGACGCAGCGCCAACTGCCGGCGAAAGGCCTGGTGCTGGACAATGGCTCTGGTTTGTCGCGTTCGGCGCGTGTCAGCGCCACACAGCTCGCAGCGTTATTACAATATGCCTGGCAGCAACCCTGGGGGCTGGATTTGGCCAGCAGTCTGCCACGTGCAGGCATGGACGGAACTCTGCAGAATCGGATGTGCGGCACGCCTGCCCGCGACAGGGCCCGGCTGAAAACCGGTACCTTGCGCAATGGCACCGGCCTTGCCGGCTATGTATTTGACCGCCAGCACCGGCCCTGGGTCTTTGTTGGCCTGGTCAACGCAGAGCAAGGCGTGGCCAAAGGCCGGCCTTTGCTGGACCAATGGGTGCAACAGGTCAGTCAGTTTTAATCAATCTTCCGCAGCCGGCCACGATCATTGGTGTGGCCGGCGTGCTGCCAGCCAAAACACCGCGTGGCGACTATGCCTGTTCAGTCAACCTTGGACAACATCAGC
>JAIXSW010000538.1 GCA_027484495.1 Gammaproteobacteria bacterium | reverse complement strand
CTGGCTCATCACCCGGTAAATCCAGTTCAATCTCTTCGAGCAACTCGTCGGACTCAGCCGCTTCGGCTGCGGCATAGGCTAATGCGGCTGCAGACACGGCAGGATCTGGCAATATGTCATCCGGTTCTGCCGTGACAACAGGTGCAGCCGCTTGTTGCGCTGCCATCGCCTGATTAAATATCGCATCCGGATCTTCGTCATCATCTACCAAATTATCAAACAACGAGCTCAGCTCATTGCCTGACAATATATTATTCGGATCAAAGGCTTGTTTTGCTTCAAATTCTGGTTCGTCAGCATCTAGCAGATTACTCAGTGCATCGCCAGCCAGTATATTGTCCGGGTCAAATGGTTCTGCTTTCGCCGGCGCAGGACTACTGATATCCAACGGGTCATCGAGTAAATCGTCCAGATCAAATGCACTGGCAGTTTTCCCGGTATCGTTGCCAAGGTCGAGGTGATCATCCAGTAAGTCATCATCAGCAAAGCTGCTGACCGCTGATTTTCGCACTGGCCGGTCAAAATCATCGTCCAGCCGGATCCCGCTGCTCAGATTGTCATTGAGTAATGAATCATCCAGATTGATCAGGCTGCTTTCATCAAAGTCCAGACTGTCATCAAGTGGCGGCAGTGGTGAACGATAGTTCGGATCGAGCGCCGGAGTTGCGGTGGCAGCTGAAACCACTGCGGCCGCTTTTTGACTCTTACGGCGGATCAAAAAGACAACACCAAGCAGGATCATTGCAGCAGGCAATGCTGCCGCGAGGATCCATCCGGCCGGACTATTGGCAAGATTTTGCCATGTTTCGGCAAAGTTAAACCCTTCCTGCTGTTTACGGATTTGTTCGCGCTGCTGTTCGAGCATTTCACTTTGTTGCGCCAACAACTGTTGTAACTGTGTTTGGATCTCGCTGTCTTTATCCAGCTGTTGTTTCACACTGGATAGCTGAGTGACAACAGTATCGAGCTGTTTCTTCAGTTCGGTATTTTCCTGCACTATGGTTTCAACATTGGCCATCGATGAACCAAGTCGCTCCCTTATATCGGACATTTGCTCTGTCTGTTGCGCTTCCACCCGGTTCAGCTCGTCGGTGATTTCTTGCTGCGCTTTAGCGATATCGACTTGTTTTGCAGAATGATCTTCCGGTTTTTGCTGGGCAGCCTTGCGGATTTTTTCGGCCCAAATCCGGTCATCATTTTCAGATTTGCGCTGCGCCATGGCCGGATCAACAGCCAGAATGTCGCGAATGCCGGGCACTTCAAGGAAAGCGCCTGGTTTGAGATGATTAAAGTTGTCGTCGAGGAAAGCGTCCGGATTGTTCTGATACAGCGCGAACATCATCTGATACATATTGACGCGTTTGTCCGGCCGTGCCTGTTCCGCCAGCCGCCACAAAGTATCCTGCGCAGACAAAGGTCCAAGCCGGGTGACCGCCGGTGTATCAAATTCTTTTGGACCGCGTAAGCGCGCCGTCGATTCAGCCCAGGCTGCCGTCATAAAATTGACGGTGAACAGAATGAGCAAAATTCGCATCAGAAGCATGCAATATTCCCTAACAACCATTGGATCCAGCCAAATGCCCACTGCATCCGGCCTGAACGCCTGAGTGCTGTATCCGCCATTGGATATAGTCGCTCTGCAAACAATGTTCCACATTTTAAGTGTTTGCAGCCAGATTCTAAACCAGATTGGCAAAAAGGTGCAGGCTAAGTGGCGGGTTCCTGTTACCACGCGTCTCACTTAACCATACAAACTCTATCGGACTCCTACCATTTAGCAAAAGTCGATAAATCAGCCGATGGTGAGAAAAAAGTCTGAACAACGCCAATAAAAAAGGCCCCGCAGGGCCTTTTTGAACATCGCAGCGATTACAAATAATCGCGGATCAGGTGTTCAGCAATTTGAATACTGTTAGTGGCAGCGCCTTTGCGGACGTTGTCTGCGACGACCCACAGGTTTAACCCGTGATCGTGAGACAAGTCTTTGCGGATCCGGCCAACAAACACGTCATCCTGTCCCTGCGCATGGCTGACTTGCGTCGGGAATTCTGCATTGTCTTCCAGCAGCACCACACCAGGCGCCTGCGCCAGTAAGGCTTTGACTTCCTCGACGCTGATTGGCGAGCGAGTCTCGATATGCACCGCTTCCGCATGGCCGTAAAACGCTGGCACGCGCACCGCTGTTGCATTCACAGAAATGCTGTCATCACCCATGATCTTCTGGGTTTCCCAATGCATTTTCATTTCTTCTTTGGTGTAGCCGTTGTCGAGGAATACGTCGATTTGCGGAATGACGTTAAAAGCGATCTGCCGTGAGAACTTACCGGTGGATTCGATTGGACGGCCATTGAGCAACTGCGCAGTTTCAGAGGCTAAGGCTTCAATACCCTGCTGGCCTGCACCACTGACAGACTGATAAGTCGCCACATTGATCCGGGTAATGCCGACGGCATCATGGATTGGCTTTAACGCCACCAGCATCTGGATAGTCGAACAGTTCGGGTTGGCAATAATATTGCGGT
>JAIXSW010000175.1 GCA_027484495.1 Gammaproteobacteria bacterium | reverse complement strand
GTAATGCACACCCATTTGCAACGTACTGCGGACATCTGTGCGCATCGCAGGACTCCGGAAATAAAGCATCTAAAGCAACACTAGCATAAATGGGGACTGCCAGCCTATGGTTCAGCGAAAAAAGCCGGATACCGCGTCAGGCAAAGGCTGCACAGTTGAGAGAAAATCACGCATAAATCACAACATTGAATGAAAAGATATATTTTCGGGCATTTGATAGCATTCATCTCAATGTCATCAAATAACAAATTTTGTGCCATTCGACATTATTGTTATATTTCATATAGATAATAAAGATAAACAGAACAACCCACAAAGTTATCCACAGAATCTGTGGACAACCTGATTGTAATCAAATCGCCAGATCCAGCGCTTTCATTTGTAAAATGACATGACAAAAACAACATTTCAGCGAAAAATCACTGTTAAACCACTGTTTTCACCTATTACGCTTTGACAGCGGCCAAATGACGAATCTGGTGGCGAGTTTTTTTCATTTGTCACTGCAGCAGGGCTAAGGACTTTGGTACTATCAGGAGACAGGTTCCTGGAATTGATATTCATGACATCGGCATTTAGCAAACTGACATTGCATACAGACCAGCCGCCGGCGCGCGGATTCGAGATCCGCAGCCCGGTCAGTGGGCTGGTCAGTGCACCGGATGACAATGCCGGGACTGTATACCGGTCTGGGTTATTGCCGGATGCCGTACAGATCCAGCTGCAGGGCCAGCAATTGCTTGCCCCTTTTACCGGGGCCGTCAGCCGGCTGGATATGGGCGGGAGCCGGATTATTCTGCATCACCCACAAGGCTTAAAAGTGGAGGTCTGTTTTCCCGATGCCTGTCAGCAACAGACCATGGGCTTTCACTGGTTGGTGGCTGATCGCAGTAAAATACAGGCGGGTCAGCCGCTACTGCAGTTTGATCTGTCGCGCTTACAGCGGTGGAGTAGCCCGCTGACGTGTCTGGTTTCTATTGTAGAACACCCGAAGATCCAGCGCTTGCATAGCAGAACCGGTTTTGTTGCAGCCGGACAAGACCCGTTATTCTGGCTTGAACTGAAGAGCACACAAGCCAATTAGTTTTTAAATTTCAGGAGTTTTTCACTGTGATGTCCGTTGTTCACCATGACATTAAGATTTATGGCATTAAAAATTGCGACACGATGAAAAAAGCACGTAGCTACCTGGCCGAGCAGCAGATCGCAGCGCATTTTCACGATTACCGCACCGATGGTGTACCTGAGACGGTGTTGCAACAGGCCATCGCAGCGCTGGGTTGGGACAAACTGATTAACCAGCGCGGTACCACCTGGCGGGGTTTAACCGACGCCGACAAACAAATCAGTGATGCCGCGGCCGCGCTGGCGCTGATGCAACGTCACCCTGCCGTGATTAAACGACCGTTGTTACAACGCGGCGACCAGTTTCTGGTTGGTTTTGATGCCAGCCAATACCAGCAATTCTGCCTCTGAGATCTGTTATGTCTGAAAAATCTGCCGTACTTAGCCTGACTGAAGCACTGATCCGTCGCCCTTCCGTCACGCCACTCGATGAAGGCTGCCAGCAATTAATGGCCGATCGTCTGAGCGCTCTTGGTTTTGATATTGAATCGATGTTTTTCGAAGATACATTAAATTTATGGGCGCGCCGCGGTCAGGGCAAACCGTTGTTTTGCTTCGCCGGTCATACCGATGTCGTTCCTACCGGACCACTCGAACAATGGGATAGCCCGCCATTTGAACCCGAAATTCGCGACGGATTGTTATTTGGCCGCGGTACTGCCGACATGAAAGGCAGTCTGGCGGCGATGATCGTCGCCACCGAACGATTTTTAGCAAAAAATCCGCAGCTCACCGGCGACATCGCCTTTTTAATCACCAGCGACGAAGAAGGCCCTTTTATCAATGGTACTAAACGCGTCATTGAAACGCTGGAAGCCCGCCAGGAAAAAATCAGCTGGTGTCTGGTAGGCGAACCTTCCAGTACCAATCAAGTTGGCGATGTCATTAAAAATGGCCGGCGCGGCAGCCTGACCGGTTACCTGAAAGTCAAAGGCGTGCAGGGACATGTGGCCTACCCGCATCTGGTTGACAATCCAATTCACAAAGCAGCACCTGCGCTGGCGGCGCTGAGTACTGAAGTATGGGACCAAGGCAATGCTTTTTTCCCGGCCACCAGCTTTCAGATCTCCAACATTCATGCCGGCACTGGCGCGACCAACGTGGTCCCCGGTGAACTCAGCCTGACCTTTAACTTCCGCTTCAGTACCGAAGTCACCGCTGAGCAGTTACAGCAACGGGTGTTGGCATTATTGGACCAGCATCAGCTGCAATATGACATTGAGTGGGTGGTCAACGGTTTGCCGTTTCTGACCGATCGTGGCCCGTTGGTTGAAGCGGCAGTGAAAGCTGTTCGCCAGGTGCAAGGCTTTGAAACCGCCTTAGAAACCACCGGCGGGACATCGGATGGCCGCTTTATTGCTCCGACCGGCGCGCAAGTGGTTGAACTCGGCCCCTGCAATGGCACTATTCATAAAATCAACGAACATGTGCGGGTGGCGGATCTTGATCTCTTAACCGACATGTATGAGGCCATCTTGTGGCATCTGCTGACTTAACCGCGCTGCAACTGACCGGTATCGACGCGCCTCCTTTGTTAGAAGTGGAGCCAGGCCGGTTATTGCAACCTGTTGTCGCAGCCGCTTATCAGGCAATGCAACAAGCAGCCGCGGCTGATGGTATCGCGCTTCGTATCGCCTCCGGCTGGCGTGATTTCTCGCGCCAGCAGACGATTGTCAAAGCGAAATTAAACGGCGAACGCCCGGTGTATGACGCTGCGCAGCAGCCGGTATTACTTGCCGGATTGTCCGCTGCAGCGCAAATAGAAGCCATCATGTTGTATTCTGCCTTACCGGGTGCCAGTCGCCACCACTGGGGCACAGATCTGGATGTATGGGACCTTGCGGCGGTACCCGCTGATTATGTGTTGCAGTTGACGCCGGCCGAGTATGCGGCCGGTGGACCATTTGCCAGCTTGTCCGACTGGCTCAGCCGCCACGCAGGCCAATTCGGTTTTTTTCGCCCCTACCGCACTTTTCGTGGCGGTGTGGCCGCGGAGCCGTGGCATTTAAGTTACCGGCCACTGGCCAGCACGTACCTGCAGCAGCTCAGCCTGCCGATGCTACAAGCGGCCATTTTACAAAGCGAACTACCAGCGCGTGAGGCTATTTGTGCCCTGCTGCCGGAACTGTTTCAACGTTATATCTGTAATATTGATGGAGAAGAAGATGTCTGATGTATGGCTGATGGTGGTGCTGGTTGTGGCGCTGTTAATAGGCAATTTATGGCTACTCAAACGCAACAGTAAACAGCAGTTACCACGCAAAAGCGCTGTAAGTCGTCCCGTCCAATCGGCGCAAACTGCTGCTGCAGTGCAGACCAGTCCTGTCGTCGCGGCGATACCTGAGAAAAACAACAACGAAACGCCAGCAGCCAAATCTGCCAGCGATACGCCCGGCCAGTCTTCGTCTAATAGTGACGGTGCAGCCGATTAAGCACTGCTTCAACGCCGCAACAGCGCTGAAGCAGTGGCGTTGTTATTCGCCTTTTTTGTCGAAACTGGAATAACCGCGGATAAATTTCTGTAGCTGATCCCGCAGATTCGGCGGTGTGCCTTTGATGATCAGCACATCGCGTTCCGCGTCATACTGCACACGTTCGCCAAGAAGTTTTTGTTCAAAGCTCAGGCTGAGTCCGGCGCCGGCGCCGGAAAATTTCACCAATGTTTTTAATTCTTTGACATCAACCGGAAACTCCTCGGCCACGGCAATATCCTGCTCCTGACAATAACGGATGAAGGCATTGTCGTCAGAGCTGTCGACGGTCGCAGACAATTCGTCCAGTCGCACATCCTGGCCCTGCTTGGCCCGCTCTTCACAGTATTGATAGACTTGCTTGCGCACATCGTGTTTTTCGCCGGCATCATAATCCGATGCACTCAAATACTCTTCCACCGACGCCAGTACCACTTTACTGCTGGCTTTGGGGTCGACGCCTTCAGCTGCCCCTAGGAAATCCAGGAAAAAATCCGCCACTTTGCGCCCGGCCCGGCCACGGATAAACGAAATATATTTGCCCTGCTCTGGTGAACTGGCAAGTTCAGTTAAATCAATCCGCGCTGCCAGCTGCATCCGCGCGATATCCAGATGTTTACTACTGGCAAGCTGCAAGTCTGATGTCAGACTGAAGTGTTCTTTGCTGCCCAGTAAAGCAACAAACAGATATTCGTTGGCCAAATAGCGGTAATGGCACAACATCAGATAACCGGTTTCCGGGATCTGGTGCTTGGTCAATTCCACCACTAAGGCCGCGGTGGCGTGCTCAGCCAGACTCAGAAATGGCTTTTCGCCGTGTTGCCATTGCCCTAGCGGCTCCAACATTTGCTCAACTTTGTCGCTGCTGAAACTGGCATAGCCTTTCGCCGGTTTGCCGTTGTAGGCTAAATGCAGTTGTTCTAATAACAACGCGACATGAGGTGTGATACTCAATAACTCCTGACGGAAATGCGCGGTCAGCTGCGCTGACTCATTGGCTTCAATAAAATTAATCGCCAGGGCGTGGACATCAACAGACATAAATTTTCCTGTTTAACCGAATTCTGTTACCATTCTACCTGTTTTGCAGATTTCAATTCAGAGTAATTCATGCCGATCCAGTCCAAGTACAGCACCGCCCAGATTGAAAATGTCGTCAACCTTTTACTGGAAACTTTGCGGCAGCAACAGGCCAATACCGAACTGAGCCTGATGTGCCTCGGCAATACCATCAGCCACATCATTCACACACATGTGCCGAAAGACCGGCAGCAAGAAGTCGCCAAGTCCTTTGCCCAGGTACTGGTTGATTCAGTGGCCGGAAAGTCGCACTGATCCTATGGTACTGGAGCAGGACCTTTCACTGGTAAATAAAGTGAACCGGCTGTTACGCTGGGGTCATTGGTTTACCTTTTTTAATGTCTTGCTGGCATTGCCGGTCACCTTAAGTTTTTTTCTGGCCGACCCGCTGCCGCCTGATGCTATTGGCTGGATCTATCTGGCACTGAATTGGATTGGCCATACCGCTTTTATTTGTTTGTTGTTTTTTATCGTGACCATTTTCCCGGTCAGCCTGCTATTTCCGTCGCAACGCCACGTCCGTGGCGTCGCTGCATTGCTGGCCAGTATCGGCCTGGTTGTGCTGATTTTTGATGCCTATGTCTATCACAGTCTGGGTTATCACGCCGGCAGTGCTTCGTTTGAACAGACCGTTGATCTGTTGCGCCAGCAAGTCGTCACCAATCTGCGCAATTTTGTCGTAATCACCGCCTCTGTTGGTTTGTTGTTGTTAGCGCTTGAACTGGTGCTGAGTAATTTTTGCTGGAAAAAGATTGAGCGGCTAAAGCGTTCCGGCATCGGCGCCCCCGCTTTATTGACGTTGCTCGGCAGCTTTATTTGCAGCCACTTATTACATATCTGGGGTGATGCGATGGAAGTGACCAGCATCACTCGACAAGACAATACATTGCCACTGAGCTACCCCGCGACGGCACGCACGGTGTTGAACCGCTATCAAATCATCAGCACGCAAAATAACGATCAGCAGCCGCAAAGTTGGCTGCAGCAGGCTCTGGCGAGACCACAAGCGGTACAATTATCCTGTAGCGCCGCGCCACAAGCGGCACAACTGGATGTTTGGCTGGTGAACAAAATTGATGCCGAACTGTTGCAATTGCTGCAGTTGCAGAATTTTAAGACATTGCCCCAACATCTGGCACCACATGACCAGGCGCTTGGTCTGAGTAACTTACTGCACGGTCAGCTTGCACCGGCGCAACCAACCACAGCACCATCCTGGTGGAACAATCTGCCTGCTGGCTTTTTGCAAATCGATGCGGACGCCAGCTGGATTAAACATTTGCCTTGGCTCGCCGGCCATAGCTCCACACCGGCGGCCGTGCGCATCCACCTGCAACAAGACCCTGCACTACTGCTGACACAGTTAAAACAACGTCCGGCGGCGCAACAGCTGATGGTGATTGAAATCGCCGCTTCCGGCGATCGTTTTGCTCTGGGGCCGGCACAGGTCTGGTATCACTGGCCGGAACTGCGGCAACAAAGGTTTAATCAGGTCAGTCAGCATCTTGATTTAATGCCAACATTACTGGCCTACGCCGGATGTTTTAATCAATATCCGTGGATCGGTGAAAACTGGTTAGCAGCCAGCCAAAACGCCAAACTCAATGTGATAGGCAATGAGCTCTATGCATTTCGCAAAGACAAAATGCTATTGGTCAAAGAAGATGGCCAATACAGTGTCTGGTCGGCCGGTACTTTTGTTGCGCT
Organism: Gammaproteobacteria bacterium; assembly: GCA_027484495.1. Classification (GTDB taxonomy): domain Bacteria; phylum Pseudomonadota; class Gammaproteobacteria; order Enterobacterales; family Alteromonadaceae; genus Pararheinheimera. Next base: position 2,446 of record JAIXSW010000175.1, on the reverse strand, counting down.
CGAGCAAAAACCGGATTTACCGTTGTTAACGGATGCGTTAAACCGGCTGACTATCGCTGCAGCCGCGCGCTGAGTTCCTCATCGCTTTTTTCGAACTATCCTCCCTTTTTAATTCGTTTCACATCGATGATGCGGCCATTTATGCTGGTCTCAATTTCAGCCAGACTTCGGCGCCGGGAGCCCATCATGCTAAAAACCTTCAGCTTCACCATTATGCATTTCACTATCGCCTTTAGTGTCGCCTATCTGCTCACCGGCGACATTATGGTCGGCGGCCTGATAGCTATGGTCGAACCGGCCGTCAACACTGTGGGTTATATCATTCATGAAAAGATCTGGACCCGGTTACAACATGCAGAAAAACCAGTGTTTCTGCGCGCATAAGTCGCGGGGCGGCTAAAAAACCGTTACACTGGCGCCCCGTTTTTTCTCTGGTGTGATCCATGGCACTTAAAGCCACCATCTACAAAACCGAACTGGCAATTGCCGATATGACCCGGCATTATTATCAGACGCACAGTCTGACTCTGGCACAACATCCGTCTGAAACCCTTGAACGGATGATGCTACGGCTGGTAGCGTTTACCCTCTGTGCACATGAGCGCCTGATCTTCGGTAAGGGCATTTCTGAAGATGCCGAGCCTGATCTGTGGCAACACGATTATGGCGGTAATATCGAACTGTGGATTGAACTGGGTCTGCCGGAAGACAAATTACTGCGCCGTGCCGCCCATCGCGCGCATCAGGGCATGGTGCTGGCTTATGGCGGCACTGTGGTCGATAAATGGTGGAAAGACGCGCAGAAAACAGCCCGTGAACTGCCAAACCTGACCGTCGTCGCCATTGACGCGGCCGAATCACAGGCGCTGACTGACTTGTGCCAGCGCACGATGCAACTACAATGTACCATTCAGGAAGGCCAGCTCTGGTTCGCTGACTCAACTCATTCTGTGGTGCTCAATCCCCGCCTGCTGCAGCAGAGCAATCCACCACTGTTTCAACTGGAGTCCTAATGTTTCTTGGAAAAATAAATCGTCTGGTGATTAAACGTCGCGTCGAATTTGGTGTGTACCTGGATGGCAAAGAATGGGGTGACATTCTGCTGCCCAAACGCTATGTACCGCTGACCGCAGACATTGGCAGCAGCGTCGACGTATTTTTATATCTCGATTCAGAAGATCAACTGATCGCGACAACAGAAAAAGCCTTGATCAAAGTCGGTGAAGTGGCGCAAATGCGCGTCGTTGCGGTAAATAAAGTCGGCGCTTTCTTAAACTGGGGTCTGAAAAAAGACTTGTTAGTGCCTTTTGCTGAACAGACCGTGCCGATGCAACAAGACTTCAGTTATCTGGTGTATTGTTTTGTCGACAAGAGCAACCGTATTGTCGCATCGAGCAAACTCGACAAATTTATCGGGAAAACTACCCCGGTACTGAATACTGGCGATGAGGTGTCGATTGTCGTTGCTGAGCCTACCGACTTAGGCTTTAAAGTCGTGGTAAACAACGAACACTGGGGTTTATTGTATAAAGATCAGGTGTTTAAGCAGCTGCGCCGCGGTTATCAGTGCAAGGCCTATGTCAACAAACTACGCAGTGACGGCAAAATCGACCTGCTGCTGGATAAACCTGGTTATGGCAAAACACTGGATTTGACCGGGCAAATTCTGCAAAAGCTGGAAGCGAATGAAGGCGTGCTGATGTTGTCAGATAAAAGCTCGCCGGAAGCGATTTCTGCATTGTTTGGCGTCAGTAAAAAAGTCTATAAACAAGCCATTGGCGCCTTGTTTAAAGCCGGTAAGATTGAAATCACCGAGACCCACATCAAGCTGAAATAAAGCGCTGCGGCCGGTCCCGTTATTTTAGCGCGGGACCCGGCGGCATTAGCGCAACCACTCCACCGCCTGCCGTGCCGGCAGCGCCGCCGCAAACCAATAACCCTGACCACTGTCACAGCCCAGATCCGCCAGAACTTTACGTTGCAGACTGTTTTCAATGCCTTCGGCAATCACTTTTAATTTCAATGTTTTTGCCAGCGCGATGATGGTGTTCACCACGGCATTTTCCTGAATGCGTGGCCGGATCCCGGCAATAAAACTGCGGTCTATTTTCAGCACATCCAGCTGAAATTCGTGCAAATAACTGAGGCTGGAATAACCGGTACCAAAGTCGTCGAGGAAGACCCGCAGCCCGGCCGCTCGTAGCTGCGCTATGGTCGTTTTTGCCTGCTCAATCTTGTCGATCAAGGCCCGCTCAGTGATTTCGATTGCCAGATACTGGGCCGGTACCTGACTTTCTGCCAGCAACTGCAGCACCGCATCAGCAAAATCCGCACGGGAAAAACTGCGGCCGGAGATGTTCACACTGACATAAAACGGCGTCGCATAGTTTTGCCACCAGATATTGATTTGCGCGACCGCCTGCCGCACTACGTACAGGTCTATCGC
>JAIXSW010000088.1 GCA_027484495.1 Gammaproteobacteria bacterium | reverse complement strand
GGTAGCAAAAGCCGATTCATTGAAGTTGATCACGATTACGTGCTGCACTGCGCCAAGTTGATGCTGAAGGCCGGCACGCCGGTCTTTATCTATAACTCGTCCCTCGGCGCCAATCCTGGCGCGAGGTCGTTTTATCTGCAGGTTAAAGGTCAGATTGAAACCGACCTGACCGCGCTCGGCTTTCAATCGCTCGGCATAGTACAGCCATCATTGCTCGATGGTGGGCCCCGCCCTGACAATCGCCTGGCTGAACGCTTCGGTGTTGCCATCGCGAAACTGTTGGGTCCGGTGGTGCCAAAACGTTATCGGGCTGTGAAAACCGATGCGGTTGCGGCGATGATGTGGCAATTGGCCACCACAGCGGCGCCAGGAACAACTCTTGTTGGATCCGATGCAATCTATCAAATACAGCAGGACATGCAGTATGGCCGCTATCGGTGCAGCAGCGCATGACCATACAGCGGGCGGCACGTTGTCCGCGAACACGTTCTGCCATCGACTGGTCAAATCGGCCGGGCAGTCTTGTACCGTATCCAGTCACTTGGTAATCTTAGAAGTGAATAAAAAATCAATATAAAAATACAAGGAGTTAACGATGTTTGGCAAAATCGCATCAGAAGCACTGGGATTAAGTGATATCGGCCGGGTCATCAGCCCGGAAAACTACAGCAAAGTTGAAGCCGACGATTACATCAAGCATGAAACCGGCGAAAAAATATACTTTTTAATCAAAAGCAAAACCGACGAATATTGTTTCACCAACTTCGCTTTGTTGCATCTGGACGGTAATACGGCGCTCAGTAAAAAACGCCTGCTCAAACGCTACGAATATATTAATGCCGACATCCGCAATGTGTTGCTGGAAACCGCCGGCACTATTGACCTCGACGTTGAACTGAAATTCCGCATTCATAGCACCGATTTTTCCATCGATGTGCATAAAGAGCATATCGAACAGCTCAAAGATATCTACAAAGTACTGAGCGAAATCAGTTTACTGATGGAAGCCGAACAACGCGATTTGCAAACCGTGGAAAAGAGTCTGCAGCATGTGGTCAGTTCACTGGCCCGCCAGAGCGGTGAAGGCGCGAATATCGCCGTGCAGGCGCGTGAGCTCTATGGCTTTTATCACGACACATTAAGCGATGCGATGGCGCAGGCCTATCGCAAAGATTACAGCAGCGTGTTTGAAACTTTTATCCACAACTAAATGAACTGGCGCTCTGTCGTTTTTACAATCGCCGCGATCGCGGCGAGCTGCTGGTGGTTTTGGTCTGATGACAGCGTGACCGCAGAAGCTGCCGGCGCCTTGGCGCCGGCAGACCAGCCTGCATTGGTTGCAACTACGGGCCAGGCCCTTGCCTCGTCTGATCAACCATTGAGTGCGCCCACCGTAACTGCGCAATGCCAGCTTCCCGATATCAACGCATTTGAGGAGCGCCGCGCCCCGCTCAGGCAACAACTGCAGCTGTATTTGCAGCAACAGTTGCAGGATGCAGTGCCTTATACCGAGTTGCAACGCGCGTTACCGGCACAGTATCTGCCAGATTTAGCACTGGCACAGCGCAAGCTGCTAACCAGTCAGGCAAAGGATCCACAATTACTTTCAGAGCACCGCGACACGCTGCAGCAACTGCAGCAAGTGCTGGTTGACCCGGCAAAGGCGGTAGAACAAATCAAGAATTCTGCGTTATTTAACGCGACGCTGATTGCACCAGACGGCATGGCGTCGCCATTCTCTTTAAAATCACTGCTGCTGTCGGCCGCAGCGGATGACATGGTATTGCTGACCCAGGCACTGGATGACGTTGAACTGAGCGGATCAGATTACGCGATGGCTTTACAGCATGTGAGCCTGCAACAACTGAAGTTACTACTGGCAAAAACCAAAGCACCAGCCGAATTTCGCATGGAAGGCATGAATCTGGCGGATGTGGCGGTGATGTTTCTGCGCGCCGATCTCTTGCCGCTGTTGGCCAGTTACGACATCAATCCGACTGAAATCCGTGGCCAATATAGCGCAATGGATTTAGCTTTTACTGTTGTCGATCGGTCTGAACCCAACCAAACCTCCATTCATAAAGTGAGTCGTTCGCAAACCATCCGCTACCTGCAACAGCGCGGTTATGTGCTGCACGGTGCGCTGACGCAGCAAGATGGCGCTCCGGCATTAACCGTCAATTCCATCTGGAACTATGGCCCCAGAACTCGGCGTGACAACTTCAGGCAGATCATTGAAGATCCGGCGCGTTTAGCTTTGGCAAATGAGCAGCAACTGGAAGCCGTCACTACGGCTGAAGTGCCCGCCGAATTCGCCGCACAGTTACAGCCGCTACAACATGAAGAGCAGCAATTTGAACAAGCGCGGCAGCGCTGCCAGCAAATGCGTGATAGTGCACGGCAAGCAGAAGGTTTATGGACAGATGCGCAAATCAGCGCGACACTACAAAGCGCGTTGAAAGCCCAGATCTCCCCCAATGCGGCAGCCGCAGCTTTACATCAACAAGACCCGGCATTAGTGGATCGCCTGTGGCCAACGCCCAAGAAGGATCTGAATGTTCCGGCGCTGGATCAAGCAGGTCGTGAACGGCTGATCGCGCGTCTGCAAGGCGCCGGGCACCCGATCCGGGCCAGCCGCGCGCTGAAATATCTGCAACAAGAACCGGCACTGGCAGTGCACTGGCAGGCACAAGACGTTGAGTACCTAAGCTTTTTGCAAAGCCAAAGCAATACCAGCTCTTTCTGGCGTGAATTGCTGACACATGGCTTTTCGTTGCATCTGCAGGATATTCATGGCCGCAATTTATATCCGCAGGCCTTTGCCGCCGGGCCAGATGCAGTCGCCTTGTTACTTGCAGAAAATGTCGCCGTCGACCAGCCCGCTGTGGGGCCGGACGCATTGGATTTGGCGCTGGACCAAAGCTATCGCGATAAAAAATTGCATCCGGCATTGCCGGTTATGATGCAGAAATTCGGCAAACCGGAAGCGTCGCATCTAAGCCGGCTACGCCGGCTACAGCAGTATCAGCCTGCGGTCTTTACGGCGCTGCAGCAGGCGCTTGCCACAGAGCCGCTGTTGCTGGCCTGGCTCGATGATTTACCCCAATATGAAGCCAACCCGGTGCTCGCGGTGAGCCATGAGTAAAACCCACACGCTGCTGTTGAGTACATTGCTCAGCAGCGTGTTATGGTTCTGGCTCTGGCCGCAAGAACAAACGTCCCCTCATCGGCAACAGACTACCGCGCTAAACCCAGTCGCGACACAGTCAGTTTCCGCTGAGTCACCAGCTCCCCCAGCGCAAGCAACTACAGCCAAAGCAACGCCTGTTTGCCAGCAAGTGCTGTC
>JAIXSW010000230.1 GCA_027484495.1 Gammaproteobacteria bacterium | reverse complement strand
GCCGCCAGCAACCATCCCCGCTACAACTGCCGCTGGCCGCACTGCTGCCGCTGCTGGCCATATTGGTCTGTCTGTGGCTGGCCTCTCAGGTCAGTAGCACCTCAGTCTGGCTCACGGGCGCATTGATTGGCCTCGGGCTGGTTCTGTCGCTGCTGGCCAAAAGCGCGTCAACACGCTGAAAACTTTATGCAGATCAAATGAATCGCAAGTTGTCGGCGTTTTTCTGCCATATGTCGCCTATAGCACCGTCAGCAGATCCAGAACCGGCTATGCTGGGGTTTCACGCCGTTTGTTTGGCCTGCAGGAAAATTGGCGGCAGCGGGCTTTAAATTCGCCGCTGCTGGCACCACAGTAACTAAAGCGACATCAATCAAGGGCTTCGGCCCCGGCATCTGAGGATTTAATATGGCGAAGAAACAACCGAAATCAGCGCAACTGGATATTGGCATTTCACTGGAGCACCGGGAGAAAATCGTCAAAGGCTTGTCCGCACTGCTGGCCGACAGCTACACGCTGTATCTGATGACCCACAATTTTCACTGGAACGTGACCGGGCCGCAGTTTAACAGCCTGCACAATATGTTTATGACGCAGTACACCGAACAGTGGAATGCGCTGGATATTATTGCTGAACGCATTCGCGCACTGGGTTTTCCGGCGCCGGGCACTTACAAAGAATTCGTCAAGCTGACCTCGATTAAAGAAGTCGAAGGCGTGCCAAGCGCCAACGAGATGGTGCAACATCTGGTCACAGCGCAGGAAACCACCGCCCGTACCGCACGCAGTTTGTTTGAACTGGTTGGTGACGCCAATGACCAGCCGACGGCCGATGTGCTGACGCAGCGGCTGAACGTGCACGAAAAAACCGCCTGGATGCTCAGAAGCCTGTTGGCCGAATAAGCCCGTCCGATGCCGGCAGCATGGCCGTGAAGCCGCCATGCTGCTGACATTTTCAGCAAACTGTCGCAGCACTGCCGGTGCAAGGTTGACAGCTTCTGCCAGAGCACTGAAGATGACTGCCTGTATCCGCGCCCGCGTTGCTCCAGCGCTTTATAAAGGTTGTCCTGTGTCTGCATCTCCCCAACAAACATTTCTGCAAGGCCTTGGTCTTGGCATCGGCGCTGCGGCGTTATTGTTTTATTTCTGGCATACCGAAACGGTGTATCAGCTGCAACAACACTGGCTCAGCGAACAAAAAGCCCTGCTGACTCCGCCGAAGCAAACACAGACCGCAGCCGACAATATCGAAACCATTGATTTGCTGATGCGCACCTATGCCGTCACCCCGGGCACCGAGGATGCGGATATGCGCGAAGCGCTGATCCAAAGCCGCCATCTGACGCTTCTGCAGCAATTGCAGCAGACTACTCAGGTTGATATCAGCGATTTGGTTGACCCGGCCCGGCCTTTTAATGCCGCCCAGCTGTATGCCGCTTTATTGCGTATCAAACAACAACAGGAAAAACTGCAGGCGCGTAAGCTGTTGGACGCCAGATTGCAGGCAAGCGCACCGCCGCCGGCCGCCGTCAGTCCCCAGCCCTGATCCAGAAATATCTGTGAAGAAAAGATCGCGCTCTGGCCTTTTCTGCGTAAACTAGGAACAGCATTTCCTCAGTCACGGCAGCTATGAAGGCTTTAATTCCACACAATGAAACTGAAAGACTGCAGGCATTGCGCCAGCTGCATATTTTAGATACGCCCGCTGAAGCCGCCTTTGATGCACTGACGGAGATCGCCGCGCAAATCAGCGGCGCCGGTTTTGCCGCACTAACGCTGATTGATCAGGACCGACAGTGGTGTAAAAGCACCTTTAATTTCTGTAGTCAGGAAAATAGCCGCGACGATTCCTTTTGTTCCCACGCCATTTTAACGCCAAGCCAATTAACCTATATTCCCGATGCCCGCCATGACGCCAGAGTGGCCGACAATCCGCTGGTGACCAGTGCTGACGGCATTCGCTTTTATGCCGGCGCCCCTTTGGTGCTGCAGGATAATCTGGCGCTTGGCACTTTGTGTGTATTTGATACCAAGCCGTTAACTTTAACCGCAGCGCAGCAAAAATCGTTACTGCAACTGGCAGATCAGGCTGTGTTGCTGATGAACAACCGGCTACTACAGCAACAAAGCGCCGAGCAAAACCTGCATTTGCAGCAGGAAAAAAACCGCATTGACGCCATCATCAATGGCACCAATATGGGCACGTGGGAATGGAACGTGCAAACCGGCCACACCGTTTACAACCAATATTGGTACGGCATTCTGGGGCTGGATCCGCTGGTGCAATCGGACGTCGAGATCTGGCGCAGCCGGGTGCATCCGGAAGATTTGCCGGCTACCGGCGCCGCGCTGGAACAACATTTTGCCGGCGTTTCACCATTTTTTGATGCGCGTTTTCGCATGCAGCATCAGCTGGGGCATTGGGTGTGGATCCATGCGGTCGGCCGGGTCATGGCCTGGACCGACGACCAACAGCCATTGCTGATGTTTGGCACACACCGCGACATTACGCAGGAACGCCTGCAACAACAGGAAATGCAGCGCACCCGCTCGCATTTGCAGGCGATTATCGATTCATCGACCGAAGCCGCGATGATCTCCACCGACATTCATGGTGTGATCCGGCTGTTTAACCCCGGTGCCGAGCGGATGCTCGGTTATCAGGCCGCTGAGCTGGTTGGCACCGCCACACCGGCGATCTTGCATGATCCGGACGAAATACGCGCCCGCGCCGCGCAGCTTAGCGCCGAATATCAGCTGCCGATCGATGGCTTTGATGTGTTTGTCTATAAAGCGCGCCACGGCACCAGCGAAACGCGGCAATGGACCTATATTGGCAAGAATGGCGAACGTAAGCAGGTTCGCCTCAGCGTATCGGCTATCCGCACCGATCAGGGCGAGATCCGCGGCTATCTGGGCGTCGCCATTGATATCACTCAACTGGAACAACTGCATCACGCCTTGTTGCTCAGCGAGCAGCGTCATCGTTCTATGCTGGAAAACCTGCCGGGCGTGGTGTACCGCTGCATCAACGACGCGCAGTGGACCATGTTGTTTATCAGCGATGAAGTAGAAAAACTAACCGGCCACCCGGCGCGCAGTTTTATCCGCAATAAAAAGATTAACTTTGCCGAATTACAGCTGGCTGAAGATCAGCCGCTGCTGCGCGAAGTGGTCGACCGCGATCTGACGAATCACGCGCGCTTTAGTGTCGAATACCGCATCCGTCATGCCAATGGTGCCGTGCGCTGGGTGCAGGAACTCGGTCGCGGCATTTATGATCCCAATGGTGAACTGTTGTATATCGATGGGTTTATCTGGGACGTCACCGCGCAAAAAGAAGTGCAGCTGGCGCTGCGCGCCGGTGAACAAAAACTGGCCTCGTTGTATCAGCTGGCTCCGCTTGCGATCTTACTCAGCCAGTTTGACAGCGGCGACATCCTCAACGTAAACCCACAATGGTACGAGTTATCCGGTCTCAGTGACGAAGTCCCGGCCCTGCCGCTACCGACGTTGTTGTCGTTTAACCAGAGCCAGCTGGAAGCACGCCAGCAGGCGCTGGCCAACAATGCCAGCTTTGGCCCAATCGAACTCGAACTGAGTCATGTCGAAGGGCAACAAATTCCGGTGTTGCTCAGCGAAGTGCTGATCCAAAACGCCAGCGGTACGGCGCAGGTCTGGTCGATTATTCAGGACATCACAGAGCGGCGCCGCGTTGAGCAAATGAAAAACCAGTTTGTCTCGATGGTCAGCCACGAATTACGCACGCCGCTGACGGCCATTTCCGGCGCGCTGGGCCTTATCAGTGGCGGCGCGCTCGGCCCCTTACCCGACGCGATGCAGCCGATGCTGCAGATCGCCTGCGATAACAGCGAGAAGCTGACGCAGCTGATTAACGATTTGCTCGATATCGACAAACTGGTGGCCGGCAAAATGCAGTTTGAACTGCAGGATTGTTCGGTGCGTGAGCTACTGACGCAAAGCGTGCGGCACAATCAGCCGTATGCCGACAAATTTCACACCCGGATTGTGCTGGAACCTGGCCCCGATGCGGTGTTGTTGCTCGACCCGATGCGCTTTCACCAGATCATGGCGAATTTATTGTCCAACGCTGCGAAATTTTCGCCACCGGGTTCAGTGGTGGCGGTGCGGACCGAAACAACTGCACAGCAGCTGCGGATCAGTGTGCAGGACCAGGGCCCCGGCATTCCGGACAATTTCCGCGCCCGCATCTTTGAGAAATTCTCGCAGGCAGACGCCGTGGATGCCCGCCAGCGCGGCGGCACCGGCCTTGGGCTCGCGATTGTGAAAGAACTGACCAACCGGCTTGGCGGTGAGATTGGTTTTGATAGCGTCAGCGGCCATGGCAGCTGTTTTTATCTGGAATTTGCCCTGGATCAGCAAGGTGAACAAAACAATGCCGGCGCTTTACATTAAAAGCACCGGTGCTGGCCTGCGGATGTTTAGTCGATCAGGACCGGAGATGGCGGCTGGTACAAAATAACCTGATTGCGGCCGGCGCCTTTGGCCTGATACAGCGCCTGATCGGCATGTTCCACCACCACATCCACCTGCTGGCTGTCGCTGCCACTGGTGACTCCGGCACTGAGCGTGCAATGGAAGGTCTGGCCATTACTGACAAACGGAATGCGGGCAAAGGCTTCACGCAGCTGATTGACCACCTGACAGGCTTTATCCAGCTGACACTCCGGCAATACCAATAAAAACTCTTCGCCGCCATAGCGGCCAATCAAATCCGTTTTACGCAGTTGTTGGCGTAACAGGTTGGCCAGACTGCTGATCACCTGATCGCCGGTCAGATGGCCGTAGACGTCATTGACCTTTTTAAAATGGTCGATATCCAGCATCGCCACGCTGACATTTTGTTGCAACCGCGCAGCGCGTTCCAGTTCCGCCCCCAGCCGCTCTTTGATATGCGCATGCTGCAGCAGGCCGGTCAGGCTGTCTTTGGTCATCACCTCGGCCAGCTGACGGGCACGCTGGGCGCGGGCAAAGATCGCCACCACCAGCGCATTGTCACTGATTGGCTTGGTGAGGAAATCATCACCGGCTTTAATCAGCGACGCCATCTGGCGTTCACTGTCGGTTTCGGAGGATAAATAAATGATCGGCACACCCAGCCATTCATCCTGCAACCGCACCGTCTGCGCCAGTTCTGGCCCGGAACATTCCGGCATATTGACGTCCAGCAGGATCACATCCGGATGAAAGCGTCGCAATCCCTGAAAAATTTCCGCCGGATCGGTCAGGATCTCGGCCCGTAGCCCGGCATTTTGCAGCACCAGCGCATAATGCTGCGCCAACAGCATGTCATCATCGACGATCAAGACCCGAAAGGCATCGCGCTCACGCACCGACAACAAGCGTTGTAAGCGCGCTTCCAGCGTGGCCGGATTCAACGGTTTGACAAAATAACCAATGCCTCCGACACGCACAGCCTGCAGATAATGGTTGAATTCATCATGCGACGACAACACAAACAGTGGGATCGGCTGGGCTTGCGGACATTGCAGAGTGCTCAGCGACTGAAACGCCGCAGTGGAATCATCCAGTGCATCTAAATCAACAATGATCACATCGGGCGGATCGAGTTTCGCAGACGCGACTAACTCGGTTAAATCGACAAAACGTTCAACCTGATGGCCAAAAGTTTTTAACGTCTGGCCCATCGGCTGTGAAATTAACGGGTCGTTGCATAACAACAGAATGCGGGCGTCGGTTTTATCCTGACGCAGCGGCTTGGCTTTGCTGAAATGTTGCTCGGTTGGCTGACCGGCGGCCTGCTGCATTTCGACAAAAAACTGCTGCAACAGCGCGTGTTCTTGCCGATCCGGCACTTGTTGCTGACTGAGCAGCGCTTTGACTTGTTTCTCAATACTTTTGGCCACGGTGCCAACCCGCGCCAAACCAAAAGTACCGGCGGAACCGGCTAAGGTATGAAAACGCAACACCAGCACAGCAGCCTGTTCGCGCCATTCGAGCGGCCCTGCCTGGATAAACTGTAATAGCAGCCACTGCAACTGCGGGATCTCCTGTTGCAGACGCCGCAGATATTGCTGATTCAGTTCAGCCAGTTGTTGTTCCAGGTTTGCCGGAGTTCCCTGCATGCACTTCCCACATCAGTATCAAGCAATTACTGCCTACTATAGCAAGGGCCGCAGCGCGACTCCAGCACCGTCACAATCGCACTTGTAAACCCTGATTCAGACTTTGCCGGTACGCCTGTATCGCAGGCACTGCACCGAGCAGCAACGCCAGACCGGCGACAATACCAAGGCCTGCCGCAGTATGAAAAAAAAAAAAAAAAAAACTAATCACCAGACCATATTCGCTGCTGAGCCAGGGTTGCAACGCCGCCAGACTGGCGGTCAGCAGCAGGAAAGCGCCGGCGATGCTGCAGAGTGTCAGGATCAACACTTCCAGTTCAATCAGCAGAAACAATTGCCAGGGCCTTGCGCCAATGGCCCGCAAGATCGCCAGTTCCCGCGCCCGCTCGCGCTGAGCTGCTAACAAAGTGGTCGTCAGGCCGATCAGTGCCGCCAGCAACACCAGCGCCGTGATCACCAGCAGCAGATTTTCGACCACCACCAGCATCTGCCACAGCTCCGCCAGCGCGGCACCAGGCAAGATCGCCGTCAGCGGTTCAGCTTTAAATTCATTGATTTGACGCTGTACCGCAAAAGTTGCCACTTTTGACTTTAAGCCGAGCAAAGCGCCGGTCAGCACGCTGGGTTGCAGCGCCGCCAGCTCAGCGTCAGTCAGAGTTTGTTTGGCTTTACGCATCGCCGGTGCGCCGTTTTGCCAGCCTTGATGAATGGCTTCAATGCCGGTCAGACTGACATGCACGGACTGATCAACCGGCGTACCTGTTGGTGCCAGGATCCCGACCACAGTAAATGGCTGGTCTTTATGCTGACTGAAACTGACTTTGCCCACACCGTGCGACAACACAATATCCTGCCCCAGCTGATAGCCAAGTTTCTTCGCTACGTCTGCACCGAGCACGGTTTCATACACAGAGGCAAATTCACGACCGCTGCTGAGGCGCAGTGATTGTTGCTCGCCGTAGCGGAAATAACGGAAATAGTCGGTGTTGGTGCCCAAGACCCGAAAACCACGGTGCGAATCGCCGAGCGCCAACGGGATCGCCCAGCGCACCTGCGGATGGCGGCTGATTTGTTCAAAATGAGCATAACTGATGTTATTGGTGGCATTGCCAATGCGAAATACAGTGTACAGCAACAGATTAAGCTGACCGGAGCGCGCACCGACAATCAAATCTGTGCCGGCCACTGTGCTGGTAAAACTGCGTTTGGCTTCCTGGCGCAGATGGTCAATCCCAAGCAATAAGCTCAGCGAAATGATCAGTGAACACAACGTCAGCCAGGCCGTGCCGCGCCGGCTCCATAAACTCTGTCGGGCCAGTTTCAGCAGCATGATGCCTCCGCGATCACTGGCGTTACGCCATCCTGTAAACGATTCATATCCAATTGAAAACCAAAATACTGCGCCAGCGCCTGATCATGACTGACAAAAATCACCGTGCTGCCGGCGTCATTGGCCTCTTGCAGCAGCACGCGCATAAAGGCATCGCGGTTGTCGGCGTCCAGCGCGGATGTTGGCTCGTCGGCAATCAACAAGGTTGGTTTACCGAGCAAGGCCCGCGCAATCGCTACCCGTTGCTGCTGTCCGACACTGAGCTGTGCCGCCGGCGCCTGCCAAAGACTGGCCGGCAACTGCAACGCGGTTAACAAAACACGGGCGCGCGCCTCATCCGCGGCGTTGCCGGAAAAGGCCTGCCCCAGCACCACGTTATCCAGCACCGACAGATACGGGATCAGATTCAGCTGCTGAAAAACTACGCCGATCTCGCGGGCGCGGATGCGGTCACGCACAGCCGCTTTGTTGGGCTGCAAGCGTTGTTGCTGTAACCAGATCTCGCCTTGTTGCAGCGTCAGCACCCCACACAACAGATTTAATAACGTGGTTTTACCGGAGCCGGAAGCGCCCCGCACAAACAAATGTTGTCCGGTGGCTAATTGCAACGCCGGGATCTCCAGCGTGAAGGCCTGCCCCGGCCATTGATGTCGCAGATTTTTGAGTTCAACTGCGGGAATATTCAGATCCGCGGCCACAAGCTGTCCTGTGAAAAATGATATGATGCAAAGAATCGTGATTTTATAACATATTGTCGGGAAAAAGCGCTTATGTTCAAACCGTTGTTAGTGGGATCCTGGCTGGTATTGGTCGCATCGGCGCCATTACAGGCCGCTGAAACAGCAAAAGCCGCAGAAAAAGCACCAGCAGCGCGGGTCCTGCCCGCCGATAAAAGCAAAGCCATTGAACTGGAATGGACCGATCTGCTGCCTGACGCCGATTTGCAAAAAATGGAAGCATTACCGGAAGTCAGCCATGAAGGTGGTGAAGCCGCCGGCTCTGCGATTAACAAGAACCTCAATACCAGCAACGATCCGTCGATGAAAGCCTGGGCAGACGTGATGTCATCAGCCAATGTGCGTAGCGAGCTGAATGGCCGCCTCGTCAAAATTCCGGGTTTTGTCGTGCCGATTGAATACGATGCGGACCAGAACATCACCGCCTTTTTCCTGGTGCCATATTTTGGCGCCTGTATTCACGTACCACCGCCACCACCGAACCAGATTGTTTATGTCAGTGGCGCGAAAAACTTAAAAGCCGATTTGATTTACAATCCGTTCTGGATTGAAGGCACTTTAACCACAGATACGATGAGCCATGATCTGGCCAATTCGGCGTATAGCCTGAAAGTGAGTAAAATCAGCGAATACGTCTACGAATAAATTCGTCGCGCACTGCAATAAAAAAACACCGCTTATGCGGTGTTTTTTTATGCCGGTATTTTTTATTAAAGACCGCCTTAGTTGGCCGGTGCTAAGCGAAATTCGCGTTGTTTTGGCGTTAGCGTCGCTGCGCCCTGCTGCTGTCCACTTACCCATTGCACGTCAACCTGATGCAAATCGGCAGCATGACGAAACAGATCTAACCGCACCTCCGTCAGCGCGGCCGGGGCACTGCACTGATAAGTTAAACTCAATTCGACATCGGCATGATGATGCGGATCCGCCGACTTCGACCAGGGATCGTTCAGCTGCTGTTGCTGCAACTGACAATTCGCCGCAGCCGGCAACTGTAACCACTGACCGCTTTGTAACAGTGCCTGGCTTTGTTGCCAGGCCGCTTTTTCTGCCGCACTGCCGGGGGCATGTTCAAAACCGACTAAATTCACGACCGGGCTTTCCAGCAGCAGTTCGACTTGCTGCGCATCGGTGGCAAAGCTAAGCTGCGCCAGACCATGGACATGAGCCCCATGCGAACTGCTCTGAGCAGGCTCTGCCGCAGCGGCGGTGACTGGGATACTAAATACCGCCAGCAACGGAATAACAGTGTGACAACGCATAGCAAAATCTCCACATCAGCAATGCCGCCGTTTCCGGCTAAAATGTGACACTATAACAAAATCATCGAACTGACCAGTCGGTTACGCCAGACAACTGATTTGCAGGCCGAAACCCGGACCGTCCAGCAGCCGCAATTCACCACTGAGTTTTTTCTCGACCAGTTGGCGCAATATCGACATGCCAAGGCCGGTGCCGCCCTGATTCGGTTTCGTCGTGAAAAACGGTTCAAAAATCCGCTGGCGTACCTGTGGTGTCAGGCCACAGCCATTATCGCGATAAACGAAACACAGTTCATGATGCTCATTTAACGTGGCGCTGATGCTCACTGATGGATACGCGGTGTCCGTGAATGCATGCAGACAGCTGTTAATCACCAGATTGGTCAGAATTTGCAACCAGACATCGGCAGCCGTGATCAACATCAGATTCGGATCGATATACACATCGGGAAACACCGGCACTTGCCGGGTGGCCGGAGTCAGGCTGGCGAGCAAATCCACTACCAGCTGGCGAAATGCGACCGGCGCGGATTCCACCCGGGTCTGATGGGCAGCAGTGTCTTTGAATTGCTCCATTAAACGCTGCGCCCGCTGCAAATTCGCGGTCACTAACAACGAACTTTCATGCATCTGTTCCAGCACGCTCATCGCCTGAGTTGCGCTGAACGTGCGCTGGCGCATGCCGTGGATAAAATCCTGCAGCCGCTGTTCCAGCAATGAATTGGCGGTCAGTGCCACGCCGAGTGGTGAATTCACTTCATGCGCTACACCGGCGACAATGCCACCCAACGTCGCCAGCCGGGCCTGTGCTTCCATCTGCTGATGAGCGCGCCGGACAATTTCATCCGAATCAGCCAGTTGCTGGCTGCGTAGCATCACCCGTTGCTCCAGCTGCAGATTCAGTTGTTCCAGTTGGCTTTGTGCACTGAGAAACCTATCGGCGTTTAGTGCACGGCCGACCTGATCAGCCAGTGCTGCAGCAAAACGGACTTCATTATCCTGCCATTCACGGGGCTGCCCGGTCTGCTCGCAACAAATAATGCCGATCATTTTGCCAAGATGGCGGACCGGTAAATCCAGCATTGAAAAAATCTGATGTGAGCGCAGATAAGGATCCAGAAACTCGGCGGTGTTGGCGTCATGACGGGCATCATGCGCCACAATCGCACGCTCACGACGCAGCGCCTGAAAATAGGCCGGAAACTGGCTGGCG
>JAIXSW010000360.1 GCA_027484495.1 Gammaproteobacteria bacterium | reverse complement strand
GTACGCATCGAAACCAAATCTAAAGATGAGTTGGGTGATCTGGCCTACTGGTTTAACTCCTTTATGGAAAAACTGCAGGGTGTGGTCAAAGAAATCGTCAATACGGCCTTACCATTATCTTCATTGGCCAAGGACTTACATCAGCTGACTGATGACACCAACAGAACTATCGCTGTGCAGCGTAAAGCAGCAGATCAAGCCAAAATAGCTGTCGATGATATGAGTAATAGCGTGATTGCAGAAGCCAGTAGCGCCAATGAAGCATCCAGCGCCGCCAACGACTCCAATACAGCAGCAGATCGCGGCCAACAAACCGTTGGCGTCACGGTCAACAACATCCGTCAGTTAGCGGCCAACGTGCAGGAAGCATCAGAAGTTATCCTGAAACTGGAAACAGATGCGAACCAGGTCGGCGCTGTGCTGGATGTGATTAAAGGCATCGCAGAACAAACCAACTTGCTGGCACTGAACGCAGCGATAGAAGCGGCACGTGCTGGCGAACAAGGCCGTGGTTTTGCGGTCGTAGCGGACGAAGTACGTACGCTGGCGTCAAGAACACAGAAGTCTACTGAAGAAATTCAGAAAACCATTGAACAACTGCAGTCTGCTGCGCGTTCAGCAGTGCAGAAGATGCAGCAAAGTACCGTACAGGCCGATCAGAGCGTGACCTCAGCCAATCAGGCAGGTGATTCACTGCAGGCCATTACCACCAGTATCCGGCGTATTCGCGAGATGAACCAGCACATTGCCTCGGCGACCGAAGAGCAGCAAGTGATGGCAGGCACTATTGTGGGTCATGTCGTGGACATTGTGAAACACACTGAACACACGTCACAAAGCGCTGGCCATATTGCCAAAGCCAGCCGCGAACTGGCGAATCTGGCGCAGAATCTGGAAAATATTGCCCGCTTGTTCCGCGTTTGATCGAAAAAATACAGCGGCGGACGCCGCTGTGGTCATAAAAAATGCCGCGTAATGCGGCATTTTTTATTCGGTACCTACAATTTTCAGGGCTGCCAATTGCGGATAAATGCCAGCAAATCCGGCGTCGGCATCGGCTTCGCGTACATAAAGCCCTGTACTTCGTCACAGCCCATAGCTTTAACTGCCGCGGCCTGCTCCGGAGTTTCAATCCCTTCAGCGATTGTCGACAGACCTAAGCGCTTACCGAGGCTGACAATAGTCTCTGCAATCACAGAGCCGTTTGGCTTGGCAAAATCGCGCACAAAGGCGCGATCTACTTTGATCCGATCCAATGGCAACTGCTGCAGATAACTCAGGCTGGAAAAACCAATACCAAAATCATCAATAGCGACCTTGATACCATAGGTTTTGAGCTGATTCAGCGCTTCTATCACTATTTTCGGTTCATCCATCACTACAGATTCGGTAATTTCCAGCTCAAGCAACTGCGGATCAATTTGCGATACCTGAACTGCTTCAATGACGGATTTTACGAAATGCGGACTTCTGAATTGTGGCATCGATACATTGACGGCGATCCGTAAAGGTTCCAGGCCTTGTTCTGCCAGATACCGAATTTGCCGGCAAGCCTGGCGGATCACCCAATCGCCAATCTCAACAATCAACCCCGAATACTCAGCCAATGGGATAAACACAGCCGGGGAGATATAGCCACCCTGCCCATCCGGCCAGCGCAACAACGCTTCCATGCCAATGACTTTATTATCACTGAGTGAAATCTGCGGCTGATACCATAACGCCAGCTTGTCCTGACTGAAGTCCTGCCGCAGTCGGCGCAACAGAGCCAAGCGCTCAGCCATCTGATCTTCAAGCTCAACATGGTAATACTCATAATTCTGCGCCAAGCTCTTTTTCGCCCGGTTTAAGGCGATATAGACCTGTTTCAGTATGCCCAGTCCTTGTCGCACGCTATCAGTCAGGCGGCAAAAACCGAAGGTCGCGTTAATTTGCAGACTATGCTCCGACGCCAGAAATGGCTCGGCAAACACTGCATTGAGCCGCTGTGGCGTCAAATCAGTTTCCGGTCCGATCAGACCAAACACATCTGCGCCAATCCTGGCAATTTGCGCCACGTCGCCAAAAGTGCCGACCAGTCGACGGGTCACTGATACCAATAATTCGTTACCAACTTCCTGACCTAAGCCATCATTGACGTCCGAAAAATGGTCGATATCGATCAGCACTGCTACGGTATTCTCCGGCGCCAGGCGGCGGGTTTCCTGCAATAACTGCGTGTATTCGTTTCGGTTCGGCGTTTTAGTCAGCGGATCGATATAGGCCGCATGCTTTAATTGCTGAAACAGCGTGACGTTCTCATAACCGATTGAAATATTGCTTAAAAAAACTTCAATCAGCTGACGATCGAAATCTTCAATGGGCCGGTTAGTCTCAATATAGACCGCCGCACAGTGTTCGGCATTACCGAGATACAAGACGGTATCAAATGCAGTAAAAATATGCCGTTTCTCGGCCAGACAATGCAGGATTTGCTGGATAATGCGCTCGTTACCGAGCCGTTCCAGTTTGCACTTGATATAGGGAGCATAATGCCCTGCCGCACCCAGCACATAGACGTTTTCACTGGCTGAGCCGTCGTCTTCAATCTGCGCACATAACACACCTTCGGCGTGCAAGCCGATCAACGACGAAATTTGCGTTACGACCCCTTCGGAAAATTCGTGCAGCGAATGCTGTTCCAACAAATTGGCACCCGCATTGATAATCTTCTGAAGTCCCAGCCTATTCTGATTAATTGTGCGAATTTGCTGGTATGAACGAATCGAGGAGATTATCGATGTGACCAGCTTGCTGCGGGTCAATTCTGTTTTGGTTTTGTAATCGTTGATGTCATATTCTTTAATGACACTTTCTTCCGGCGCATAACCCGGCTGCCCGGTCCGCAATACAATGCGCACTTCGTCCATCCCCAGCTGTTCGCGGATCTGCTGAACAACGAGCAAACCGGCATCATCAGATTCCATCACCACGTCGAGTAAAATGACCGCAATATGAGGGTTTTTCTTCAGGAATTCGATAGCAGCACGGCCTGAATAGGCGTGGTGAAATACCAGCTTGCGACCCTGTACTAATAAGTCACTTAACGCCAGTCTGGTGACAGTATGGATCTCTTCATCATCGTCAACGATCAGTAAATGCCATTCACCCGTCACCTGCGGCGCGGGTGTATACACGTTATCGTCTTCTGCGAGGAACAGAAAATCATCATCTGTTACTTTTGACACCATTCAACGACCTTATCCTTAGAGTCTCACCGGGCAACACTGCGTGGCCTTCCATGTTGTCGTGCCTGAACGTATCCGTTCATACCACCTGTGAGTCAACATCAACGACTGATTTTGTGCCTTATTACACTATACCCTTAAGTAAAAATTGCAATCAATTTTGCGTCAGCCAATGGTTGCTGCGGCAGCTAAAATGCCGATGGCCGCATAAATTCAAATGTTTTTAGCCGGATCTCTGGCGACGGGTCATTACGGGCCGATACAATCATCTCAGCAATCGCAGCAGGAATAGTCTCTGATGAGCAAAATTCAACCCATGTCTGGCCAACAACGCTTACGACAACTGGCAAAACGCCAGCTCGGTCAGGAACTGGCGTCCCGCCCTCGCCAGGATCTCCAGGACAATACCATCTCTATTCAACAAGTACGCCAGGCCAGTGCCGTACATCAACAGCTTTCCTCACGCGCCGGTGTTGGCGCGGACCTCGATGTCCCTGAAGACACCTTGAGTACCCGCGCCGAACGACGCCGCCAAATGACAGTCGAGCGCCAACAGTACAACCTGGAAAAAGTCATGGTGCTGGCACAAGAATATTGTACCGATCAAGCGGTCAACCAAGAATTGGACCCAGATTGGTTTTATCATTTCTGTGAACTGGTCCAGAACATTTCGGCGTTGTCGATGCAAAAACTCTGGGCCCGCATCCTCGCCGCCGAGATCAGTATGCCTGGCAGTTTCTCTTACAAAACGCTGAATATATTACGTCAAATGCACCACAAGGACGCTCAGGCGTTGCAACTGGCCAGTAGCCTGAGTTGCCGCGTTTCCGCGCAGGAGCCATCACACATATATTTTAGCTATTTACAGCAAGGGTCATTTTGGCAATGGATCCGCGGCCGGCATCGCGGTGTGTTAAATCTGAGTCAATTCGGTTTAACTTACCCTCAGATCCTCAGTCTGACCGATCTGGGTCTCTTGCATCCGGCAGAAATTGAAAGTGGCGTGATGAATAAAGGACAGCCATTGCAATGGATGTTTCCGCAAATGCCACTGCAGGGGCGGCTGAAAGCCAACGGCATTGTGTTGCAGTATTATAAATTTACCAATAATGGCGCCGAACTGATGAGCCTGTTAAACAGCCCCGTGCAGCCACTTTTCCTGCAGGCGTTACAGACTTTGTTCGGCAGCGTTATTGAGTTTCAGCCAATGGCCTGAGCCGCGACATAATATGGGCTATCTTGCGGGCGTCTAAAGGTTTAGTCATGACGTCATCCATCCCGGCGAGGCGGAAACTGACAGCCTCTTCCGGCAATGCATGCCCGGTAAATGCCAATATAACTGTCTGTTGGTGGTGACGTAATTGCCGGATCCGTTTTGTAACTTCAATACCGCTAAGATCCGGTAACTGAATATCCATCAGGATCAATTGGTAGCGGCTATGACTGGCCATTTTTAACGCTTCATGACCGGTAGTGGCAAAATCAATGCTAATGCCCTGCCCTGATAACATCGCGCGGACAAAACTCAGATTAGTTGGATTGTCATCGACGATCAGCAGTTGCTGGCTGGAAAACTGGCTGCCTGGTTGCGGCAGGTCCTGCAGATCGGCTAACAGCAACGGCGAGATAAACTGCGTTCCGGACGGCTGCGTACCAAAACGTTGCTGTAAACTTTCGGGCGCAAACAAGATGAGCTGATAACGGCTACTGATTTGTTGCAGCTCCGCCAATTCGTTATCAGACATCTCTTCATCGTTCCAATGCACCACGACGGTATCAATCAAACGACTTTTTAACGCAGCTTGCAGCTCCGGTAAACTATTGGTTGCGACAACCTGCTCACTGACACCAAGCAGACTATGGCGCCACAGCTCTAACCGGCATGGTCTTGGGTCATAAATGACCAAATTCTGAAACCGGCGGTTTAACAACGGCTGTTGTCCGCTGACCCGGATACTCAGATCCAGACGAGTCCCCAAATCAGCAAGCTCCTGGATCTGTATCTCAGCAGACAGTTGCTGCATCAGGTCACGGCAGACCTCAAATGGAATATCTTCCCAGTGCGGTTCAGCCAGACCGCCCTGCGCTAACACCTGACGATTCCGGGCACTCAGACTCTTGCCAGCATATTGAATTTTTAATTGCAGTTTATCGCGCGCGCCAGAGTATAAGCGGTAGCTAATCAACAGTTCTTTACCATCGATCAGTGGCTTCACCGCCAACAGCAATGAATGCAGCAGTTGCTGCATGAGCTGTCCATCCATCTCGGCCTGATATCGGCTCGCATCCGGATCTTCGTCGGGTAACAACAAAATGCCTGCAGGCCACATTGGCAGGATTGTGCGGATCGTTTGTGCAAACCACTGTGGGATGCCCTGCAATGCCAGGTTGGGCGCTTCCGTTTGATGCTGTTTGCGGTTTAGCATCGCCAGCCAAAAAGCCAATTCAGCTTGCGGCAATTGAGCGGCCTGACCGGCCAGACTCTGCCAACACTGCAAATCACGGCTTAGTTGTAAGGTTTTCCGCTCAGATTGCGTTAATTGTTGGCGGATCTCAGCCTGTTGTTCCACATGCAATTTTTGCTGACTCTGCATAATCTGCAAATTCAGTGTTGCCTGATGGGCTGCTACGTCATGTTGTGTTGCCAGTTGCCGGACAGCAAGGCTGAGTCGATTAACTTCAGTTTCGGCCGGTTCCTGCTTGCGATGTGGCTCGGGAATACTCTGCCAAATCTGATAGAACAACCGCTCCAGCCGACGCTGCATGAACTGGCTACCCAACCAAATTGTCAAAGCAGCAGCGAGTAACCAATAGACCCAGACATATGACACAGGCAGGTCCGCTGCGCGGATCACTAAAAGTCTGCCATCGCTCAGTGACTGATGCCACAGGGTTGGACTTTGTTGTTTAGGGTCTCCAGCCAGGAGTGAAGAGCTCTTTAAGCTCTCACCGACTAAAACCAGTTGTTTCCCATTGGTATCAAGCAACTCCAGACTTAGCAGCTCAACAGGAGAATTTGTTCTGGCAAAGGTCATCAATTCTGCCGCATAAAGCGGTTCTGCAATCAAATGATGACTGAGGTGTTCTGCCACCCGGCTCAATTGCACTTGCTGATTTTTCGCCTGCTGCTGGTACTGTAGCCAACAGACTGATAAAGCAGCCATCAGCAAGGCTATGGCCAGAGCAATAAGCAATTTAGGCTTGAGCATCATTCGGTTCCGAATCACCACCGGGCACCCACAAAAGCGCGGCAGGAGCTGGGCATAAGAAAAACGTCAGTATAGCGGCGTTGGTTTTATTGCAGCAACCGTCTGCGATGCTAGTTTTACGAATTTATCGTACATTTTTTTAACAAAATTAAAAGTCGACATCAATTCCAATAAAACCACCATCATTGGCTGCGACAAAATCTAACTGATCGCGATTACTGACATTGGTTTGGCCATGCTGCCAGCCCGCGCGCAGATGCGCCTGAAACATCGCAATATCAATAAACCGCCAGGCGATGCCACTGCGCCAGTCATAATTCCGATCGCTTTGATACCGACTGTAATTGCCAGTCAGAAACCAGTGAGTATCGGTGCGCCACAGCCCGAATTCCGCATCGACAAATAACATAGGTAATACGACTGACAGATCACGTGCCGCCGCCGTTGAAGGCGTTGCCAACCGAACATCAGACTGTAATAAACGCGCCGTCACGCCCAAATCCAGTCGGAATACAGGATTGTCAAAAATCTCGTAATATCCTGTCAAATCAGTATATTTAAGTGAGTTGTACTGAGAAGTTATTGTACCGGCTGCAAAAGTTTTTTGTGCCAGCACCACTGTGCTGGTCAGCATCGCATCAGCACTTACTGCAG
>JAIXSW010000170.1 GCA_027484495.1 Gammaproteobacteria bacterium | reverse complement strand
GCGTTTTCTGAGTACCGAAGACCAGTTAAAAGCGCGTGAAGTCATTGAACAATTGCTTGGTGACAAATACGTCACGGCGTTGAATCTGGCACCGGCAACACCGGCCTGGATGGATAGCATTGGCGCTGCGCCGATGAAGCTGGGTCTGGATTTACGGGGTGGTGTGCATTTCCTGATGGAAATCGACATGAAAACCGCGATGGACAAAAACGTCAACGATCTGGTGCAGAACTACCGCACCGATTTGCGTGAAGCCAAAGTGCGTTACCGCTCTGTCACTGCCGATCTGCCAAAACAGCAGGTGGTGATAACGTTCCGCAGTGCAGAAGATGTCACCGCCGCGCAGAAAGTCTTGTCAGAAAAAGACCGCGATATGGTGTACACCGAAGGTGCTGACAATACGTTATTGGTTAGTTTCAGCGAAGCGAAAGTTAAAGCGCTGCGTGAAGACGCTGTCGCTCAGAACATTACTATTATCCGTAACCGCGTTAACGCCATTGGCGTGGCTGAACCTTTGGTACAGCGTCAGGGCGCTGAGCGCATTGTGGTGCAATTACCTGGCGTACAAGACACCGCCCGCGCTAAAGAAATTCTCGGCGCCACGGCGACTCTGGAATTCCGTTTGGTTGACGAATCTGCCGATGTCGCCAGTGCTGCGGCAGGCCGTGTTCCGCCAGCTTCACAGCTGTTTTATGACCGCAGTGGTGCGCCGGTAGTGCTGCAAAAACGTATCATGCTGACGGGTAACCATATCGTCGGTGCCAATGCGGGCTTTGACGAATACAGTCGGCCGCAGGTCAATATTGATCTGGACGCCAAAGGCGGTAATAGCTTCTCGCTGGCGACGAAAGACGCCATCGGTAAAGCGATGGCCACAGTATTTATCGAATACAAGCCAACCGGTAAAAAAGACGCTGATGGCAAAACCATTCTGGAGAAAAAAGAAGAAGTGGTGTCTGTTGCCACTATTCAGGCCCGTTTAGGCCGTAGCTTCCGTATCACCGGCCTTGATGCGCCGGGTGAAGCCCAGAATCTGGCCGTGTTATTACGCGCCGGTGCCCTGATTGCGCCGATCCAGATTGTGGAAGAACGGACCATTGGCCCAAGTCTGGGTCAGGAAAACATCGACTTGGGTATGAATGCCATCCTATGGGGCATGCTCGCAGTGGTTGGTTTTATGGTGTTCTATTACAAATGGTTTGGTGTGGTGGCGAATATCGCGCTGGCCTGTAACGTGGTGTTGTTAGTAGGGATGATTGCGATGATCCCGGGTGCAACGCTGACTTTACCTGGTATGGCCGGTATCTTGCTGACTGTCGGTATGGCGGTGGATGCGAACGTTCTGATTAACGAGCGGATCCGTGAAGAACTGGCGAATGGTCGTTCGGCAATGCAAGCCATTCATGAAGGCTATGACCGTGCCTTTGCCACTATCGCGGACTCGAATATCACCACCTTATTGGTTGCGTTGATTCTGTTTGGCGTGGGTACAGGTCCGGTCAAAGGCTTTGCGGTGACATTAGCGCTCGGTATTCTGACGTCTATTTTCACTGCCGTTGTGATCACGCGTTTGATCGTCAATGCCGTCTGGGGTCAGCGCCGTGGTGCTGAGCTGCCAATCTAAGGAGCGTAAAATGCGTTTATTTATCTATAAAAGCGCGCTGAACTTTATGAAGTTCAAATGGCCGGCGTTGATTTTCTCCACCTTCTTGGTGCTGGGCTCATTGGTCAGTTTATTTACCAAAGGGTTGAATCTGGGGCTGGATTTCACCGGTGGTACGGTGATTGAAGTTGAATTTAATCAACAGGCTAATCTGGACAAAGTTCGGGCGGCCCTGGGTGAAAGTGGTTTCCATGACGCGCAGGTGCAGTATTTCGGTAGTAGCCAGGACGTGATGATTCGGATCGCACCGCGCGCCGGTATTGAGCAGAAAGTGATTGGTCAGCAGATCCTAAGTGCGATCAACTCAGTGGCTGAAACGCCGGTGACGGTGAAAAAAGTTGACGTAGTCGGTTCTGCTGTCGGGGATGAGCTGAAAGAAGATGGCTTCCTCGCGGTATTAGCTTCTCTGGTCGGCATCTTGATTTATGTTGCCGCCCGTTTTGAATGGCGGTTTTCTGTGGGCGCAGTCGCGTCATTGTTGCATGACGTCATTATTACGTTGGGTGTCTTCTCGGTCACCGGGAAAGAGTTCGACCTGACCGTGTTGGCTGCGATACTGGCGCTGATCGGCTACTCAATTAACGATACTATCGTGGTGTTTGACCGGATCCGTGAGACCTTCAGGAAGGCACGTGATCTGGCAACTGAAGAAGCTGTGAATGAAGCCATTACCACGACGCTGAGTCGTACTACCATGACGTCATTCACCACAGCGCTGACGCTGATGGTGCTCTTTGCAATTGGTGGCGCTATGATCAACGGCTTTGCGTTTGCATTGTTGTTTGGTATCGCGATTGGTACTTACTCGTCTATCTTCATCGCATCGGCATTGGCTGTTATTCTTGGCGCAAGCCGTGAAGATTTGATGCCCACAGTGATTGAAAAGGAAGGGGCGGATACACCGTCCATCTAACTCGCTGAAAGCCAGTCTCGTGACTGGCTTTTTTTTGATTGAAGCATAAGATACCGAGGCTTACCGGCAGTCGTGCAATGGCTGCACAGGTTTTTGTGGAAGGAGTTGCAGATGAGCAAACAACATAGTGCTGGTTTTCTGGCGATGGTTGATGCGGCGAAAAGCCGGGTAAAAGAAATCACTATCGAGCAATACAATGCGCATCAGGCGCCTTGTGTGCTGATTGATGTGCGGGAAGATCTGGAGTGGCAAAAAGGCCATTTGCCACAAGCGATGCATATTGGCAAAGGTGTGATTGAACGCGACATCGAGACTAAAGTGCAGGACAAACAACAAACGCTGATTTTGTATTGTGGTGGAGGTTTTCGTTCAGCCTTGGCGGCCGATGCATTACAGCAAATGGGTTACAGCGATGTGCTGAGTCTGGCCGGGGGTTACACCGCCTGGGTTAATGCCGGTTTGCCGGTAGCGCATGATTGAGCTGCCTATCAGCTGAAAATCGCCACAAAGCTCTGGGCACCAAGTGCCTGCATTTGTGCCTTACATCCTGTACATAAAAACGCCGGCAATAGCCGGCGTTTTTGTCTCTGCTGCTTAGCGCATCAGTGATTCTGTCAGGTGCGGGCGCATGCCTTTTAACATCGCAGCCAGCACTTTTGGATTGCCGGCAACGACATTGCCGCTTTTCAGCTGGTTATTGCCGCCAACGAAGTCGCTCACCAGACCGCCGGCTTCACGCACAATCAGTTCACCTGCAGCGATATCCCATGGCTTTAAGCCAATTTCCCAGAAACCGTCTAAGCGGCCTGCGGCGACATAAGCAAGGTCCAGTGCGGCCGAGCCTGAACGACGAACATCCGCCGCTGTGGTGAAGAACGTTTTGAAAGTTTCGGTATATGCATCGAGATGATGTTTCTGTTTAAACGGGAAACCTGTCGCCAGGATAGTGCCGGTTAAGTCAGTGGCATTGGTCACGCGAATACGGCGACCGTTTAACTGCGCACCACCACCACGGCTGGCAGTGAAGACTTCACCCCGCAGCGGATCATAAATGACGGCCTGATCGAGCTTGCCATTATGGCGCAGCGCGATAGAAACGGCGAAGTGGGGGATGCCTTTGATAAAGTTGGCGGTACCATCGAGTGGGTCGATGATCCATTGGTATTCACTGTTAAAACTGCCGTAATCGCCACCTTCTTCGCCAACGATATCGTGGGTTGGGTAGGATTTACGCAGGATTTGCACGATAGCCTGTTCTGCTTCTTTGTCGACGTTGGTGACAAAGTCGTTGGTGCCTTTCTGGCTGGTCTGAACCATGTCGAGTTGACCACAGGCCCGGGCGATGATATTGCCTGCGCCACGCGCAGCACGAACAGCGATGTTTAACATCGGATGCATAGAGTGAATACCTTATTGTATAAAGAACAGTCAAAAGAGCGGCGCGTATTGTAGCCGTTGGGCGCTAAAAGTAAAGTGATTTTCGGCTGCATGGCTGTGTGCAGAACAGGGCCTGATGTGGCGCAGGCCCTGTGCTCATCGCTTTGGTCAGTCTGCCGATTCGCCCTGTGCTTTTACACCCACACGGCGGATCTGATCACCGTCCAGCTCGGCCACGGTCCAGCCCATGCCGGACCATTGTAAGGTGTCGCCGACGACGGGGTTCCCACCCAGTTTTTTCGCAATAAAGTCTGCCAGAGTCAAAGCATCGCCGCAGTCGGCTAAATCCAGCGAATAGAACATCGCCAAATCATCCAGCCGGGCAGCGCCGTCCAGCATAAAATCGCCAAAGAATTCAAAATCAAAGTTGCGTTGTGGCGTTTCACTGAACATGCGGCCCAATACAGGAAGATCTGCATCATGCCCGATGATACACAGAACATCACCGGCCATCAGCTTACTACTGCCAGAGGGATGCAACAGCTGATTGTCGCGAAACAGTGCCACAATCCGCGTATGGTCCGGCATGTTTAGCTGTTTCAGTTCGCTGCCTATACACCACTTGTCCGGATTCAGTTTATAAACAAACATTTCCCACTGGCTGGCCAGCTGCACTTCGATACCGGCGCGTGAAATGGGCGATGGCATAGGCGGCACCACCACATGGGCTTTTTGGCAAAAAAGCCCAGCGTCGTGCCTTGCAGGAGTAACGACACCAGCACGATAAAAAACGCCACGTTAAAAAATAGCTGGGCGTTTGGCAGGCCCGCCATCAGCGGGAATACGGCAAGAATGACCGGTACAGCACCACGCAGGCCGACCCAGGAGATGAAAGTGCGCTCCCGCAGTGTGAAGCTTTTAAACGGCAGCAGGCCAATAAATACTGACAGGGGCCGGGCAAACAAAATCATCCACAGCGACAACAGTAACGCCGGCACTGCAATCGGTAGCAACTGACTCGGGGTCAGTAACAGGCCTAACACCAGGAACATACCGATTTGGCTGAGCCAGGCCAGACCGTCAAACATATGCACGATACCGTGGCGGTTCCGGATCGGCTGATTGCCGAGCACCAGACCACAGACATAGACACTGAGAATACCGCTGCCGCCGACCGAACCGGACACGGCATACAGGAATAAACCACCGCTGACCGCCAATAATGGATAGAGCCCATCGGCGATCTGAATTCTATTGATGAGTTTCAACAGCACCCAGCCACCGGCCAGGCCAAGCAAAATCCCGACACCAAATTGCTGAATCAGACTGGTCAGCACGGACCAGTCAAAGCCGGTCTGGCCGCTGGCGATAATGGAAATCAAGGTAACAGTCAGAAACATCGCCATCGGATCGTTGCTGCCCGATTCGATTTCCAGTGTGGCGCCAACCCGTTCGTTCAGACCTTTACCATTCAGTAAGTTAAACACCACAGCGGCGTCGGTGGAGCCGACAATCGCGCCAATCAGCAAGCCCTCGAGTACTGTAAGGTCAAACAACCAGGCGGCGGCAACACCGGTAAGGCCGGCCGTAATGAGCACGCCAACTGTTGCCAGCGACAATGAAGGGCCCAAAGCGACGCGGAAACTTTTCACGTTGGTGCGCATGCCACCATCAAGCAGGATCACCGCAAGCGCCAGGTTGCCGACCAGATAGGCCATCGAATAATCGTCAAAAGCAATACCGCCGGGACCATCGATGCCGGCAAACATGCCAACACCGAGGAAAATAACCAGAATAGGCACGCCAATTTTACTCGCGACCGAACTCATCATGATGGCGGCGGCGACCAATACGGCTCCCAACAGGAATAAATGATTGATGGTTGTCGCGTCCATAGCGGGCCTCCTGACATAGATGGTGGGCAGATAACACTAAAATGCAGGCATTAGATTGTCATTTCAATGATTAATTCATTAAATATGGTAGTTATCTGAAAAAGTGCAATAAATACAGTTGGATATGTTTTTTAATTTAAATTATAACTTTGCTGAAAAGCTGCGTTTGCTGGTTGTAGCTATGTGTTCCTGTCACCTTAGATGGTTAATGTCCATATAAAGCTTTTTTATCTATAAATCATGCCGAGCTATTCGGTTTGCCGGAGTTCTTCATCGCTATCCACCATCAGTATCAAGGACGGTAAATCGGCCGCCTGAATTTTGCTGACGCAACTTTGTGCCTGAGCGAAGAAATGTTGTTGGACCCTGACAATCAGCTGTGGCAACGACCAGCGCCGGGTGGTTGGGTATGGCACGCCTTCGTGATTGAACAGCCACTCGGTCCCGCTGCTGTCGATAATATAATCAGCGTCCGGCAGCATCGCATGTGTGTCTGCCAGCAGACCTTGCAGCGCAGCCCGGTTGTCGAGGCGCAGCATCTCATCCGCACCTGAGTAACAAAATAAAGCGGGGAATTGAATATTGCTCATCTGTCCGGTTGCCTGTTGCTCTGTGGATAAAAAACGGCAGCCAAAGCTGCCGTTTTGTTGCTCAAGATACAAACTTCGTCAAAACGCTTAGTGACGGAAATGACGAACGCCGGTGAAGACCATCGTCATGCCGTGCTCGTCAGCCGCAGCAATCACTTCAGCATCGCGCATCGAGCCACCTGGCTGGATCACCGCTTTGATCCCGGCGGCGGCGGCGGCGTCGATGCCGTCGCGGAACGGGAAGAAGGCATCAGATGCCATCACTGAGCCTTTGACTTCCAGATTTTCGTCGGCCGCTTTGATACCGGCGATTTTTGCACTGTAGACGCGGCTCATCTGGCCGGCGCCAACGCCAATCGTCATCGAGTCTTTTGCATAAACAATGTCATTTGATTTGACGTATTTGGCCACTTTCCAGCAGAACAGCAGGTCGCGCAGTTCATCGGCAGAAGGTTGGCGTTTTGTCACGACTTTCAGATCATCCAGACCGACCATTTTCTGGTCACGGTCCTGCACTAACACCCCGCCGTTGACGCGTTTGATGTCAAAACCAGTGGTTTTATCGGACCACTGGCCACAGACCAGCAGACGGACGTTGGGCTTTTTCGCGACAACAGCTGCAGCTTCGGCAGTGGCGGTTGGTGCGATAATGACTTCAACAAACTGGCGGCTGACAATGGCTTCGGCTGTGGTGGCATCCAGTTCGCGGTTAAAGGCGATGATGCCGCCAAAGGCAGAAGTCGGGTCAGTCTGATAAGCGCGGTTGTACGCAGCCAGAATATCGTCGCCAATCGCCACACCGCATGGATTGGCGT
>JAIXSW010000451.1 GCA_027484495.1 Gammaproteobacteria bacterium | reverse complement strand
TTTCACTGGCTGCGACCAGATAAATGCTGATATCCGTTTTGCGGCTGGAAAAACCGATGATGCACATATCGCCTTCACGGCCGCTGTCATAACGATAATGATACTGATCAAAACCAACAATGCCGGGGCCCCACATCTTGGCTTCACAGCCGGTAATGTCCTGCATCATTGCCTGTAATTGTTCACAATCGGCGCGACGCTGTGGATCGGTGATGGCCGCCAGATAAGCCGAGACCGGTTCTGTGGTGGCGATGGTTTTGTTTTCTGGCATGGCAAACTCCTGTCGGCTGGTGTTGCCGGATTTTCAGTGATCTTGAGTATAAATGGCTCAGTCGCGTTCGGGCAGGCTCAACGCAAAATGCTGTTTTAAGGCGATTTGGCCTTTTCGGGTCAGGTGCAGCACCCGATCATCCGGCTCCCGCTGCAGCCACTGTTGCGCCAGCATCATCTCAAGCAAAGCCGCACCGAGATAACCCCCTAAATGCGCTTTCCGTTCGCTCCAGTCCAGACAAGCGCAGGCATATTGTCGCCGGCTGCGTGGTTTTGGTTGCAGGTCGACCCCCATAGCTATGAATAGTTGAGTGCCGCTGCTGCTGAGCTGATAGTGCTGATTTCCTGGTTGCAGCTGATTCTCTATGGTGATTAACCAGCCTTGTCGCAGTAATTGCTCGTGCAGCGCAACGGCCACAGTGCCTGCGAGATGGTCGTAACAACTGCGGGCATAACGCAAATGCGCTGGTGTAGTTGGGCTAAAGCTGGCTTCAGGCGGTGCCGACAGCTGCAACAGTGCTTCCAGTGCGGTGGCGACCTGCGCATTGGCCAGCTGAAAATAACGGTGTTTGCCTTGTCGCACCACACTCAGAAAGCCCAGCTCAGTCAATTTGGCCAAATGCGCGCTGGTGGTGGAGCTGCTGACTTCTGCACTGATACTGAGTTCAGTTGCGGTGCGGGCCCTGCCGTCCAGCAATGCACACAGCATACGGGCGCGCGCCGCATCCGCGATAGCTCCGGCGACTTTGGCCAATTGCAGATCTGCAGTCATGGTTCGTTCCACAGCGAAGTGTTGATGTGAAGGAACTGGCATGATGCCGATAATTCAGCGCGCGGACAAGCAGCGCTGAGACCACAGGAGCCGAAACGAGCATGACCAAACCTTTATTTACGGCGCTACAGGCAGCGACGCAGCCAGATCCATATCCATATTACACCGAGTTGCTGCAAGGTCCGTTGTTACCTTATGACACTGCGAGCGGCTGCTATCTGGGCAGTCGTGTTGCTGTGATAAGCGGTGTGTTGCAACATCCGGTAGCCCGGGTCCGGCCAGTCGGACAACCAGTGCCTGCGGCGTTACAGGGGCATCGCTGCGGTGAGGTGTTTGCCGCCTTATTGCGAATGACCGACGGGTCGCGCCAACAGCAACTGAAAGTGATTTTGCAGCGTCAGCTGGCGGCAATAACGCCGGCGCAACTGACCGATATATGTGAGGCTGTTTTACACGAAGCAATTGGTTCGGTCCGGCCTGATGCGACGCAGATCAATCAGCTGATTTATCAGACTCCAGTGCGGGTCATGGCGCAATTCCTCGGCATGCAACCGGCCGCAGCGCGCTTGGCTGCAACGGCGATTGCTGACTTTGTCCGTTGTCTGCCGGCACAGGCCGATGCGGCTGATGTCAGCGCCGCCGATGCTGCTGTGTTACAGCTTCAGCAGTTGATCCAACACTGCCTGCAAGACGCGACCAGCTGGAGTGCGGCGCTGTCAGATGAATTTGGCACGACGGCGGTGCAGGTCGCTGCGGCGAATCTGCTGGGACTGCTATCGCAAAGTTATGAAGCGACTGCGGGCCTCATCGCAAATAGTTTAATCCGCTGCAACCAGCAGCCAGATTTGGCGCCAAAGGACCAGCGGCAGGCGTTGTTATTTGTGCGGGAAGTCAGCCGGTTTGACCCTCCGGTGCAGAATACCCGACGCTTTTTAGCCGAGGATGCTGTGATCGCCGGCCAGCATCTGCCCGCCGGTGCCACCATATTGCTGCTGTTGGCGGCGGCCGGCCGGGACCCGCAGCATTGGACTGCGCCAGACCAGTTCCGGCCATATGACCGGCCTGGCCATAGCGCAGTAGCAACAGATCTCAGTTTCAGTCTGGGTGCGCATCAATGTCCGGGCCGTCAGCTGGCCGAGCAAATTGCCGCGCTGGTTCTGCTCGTGGTGTGGCCGCATTTTCGAGATTTGCGCCAAGGCGCTGAATTGCGCTGGCACTATCAGCCATCGGTGAATGGCCGGCTGGCATGGTTTCATTTTGACAAAGGAGCACACTGATGCTGGCCGTGATCTTTGAAGTAACCCCAACCACGACTGGCGAAGCCGGTTATCTGGCCGCAGCCGCAGCGTTAAAACCACTGCTGGCAGACATTGATGGTTTTTTGGGTATCGAACGTTTTGCCAGTTTAAGTGAGCCGGGCAAAATCCTGTCGTTAAGTTTCTGGCGTGATGAAACCGCAATTGCCCAGTGGCGGCAGTTGGAAGCGCATCGCCTGGCCCAGCAACAAGGCCGGCAGCATTTGTTTGCCGATTACCGGTTACGGGTAGCGACTGTGGTCAGAGACTATGGGATGACACCACGGGAAGAAGCGCCGGCAGATAGCAAGCTGCATCATTCCGGTTGAGGCTGGTTGCTGCCGGGTATTTTCCTGCTGAGTCCTGAGTGCTTCGCATCCACAATAGTGCAAAAAGCTGTATAGTAATACAGTGGTAGAGCTAAGCCGTTGAAACGGAGGCGAAATGAACGAATTCACTGAAATCCGGCTGTGGCTGGAGTTGTTGTTGCTGGCGGGGGCCGCTGCTGCGGTGCTGGCCTGGTGGCGGCAGCTCCACACGCAGCGAGCGCTGAGTGATCAGCAAATCCGCTTGCAGGCGCAGCTGGAGCATCAGCAGACCTTGCTCAATGATCACCGCATGCAGTTACAGCAAAGCCAGGACGAAGTGCGCCAGCAGCAGCAGGATTATTTGCGGCTAAAAGAAAAACACGACCGGCTGCAGGTGCTTTTAAGCGAGAAACAAAGCCAGTATCAGCAGCAACTGGCGTTGTTGCAGGACAGCAAACTGCAGTTAAAACAAGAGTTTGAGAACCTTGCCAATCAGATATTGCAGCAAAAAGGCGAGCAGTTTGCCCGTCAGAGCCAGCAAAGTCTGTTGCAGCTGTTAAGTCCGCTGCAGGCTGATATGAAAGGCTTTCGTGACAAAGTCGAATCCATTCACACCGAAGATTTAAAACAGCGCAGCGAGCTGAAAAACGAGCTGCTGAATCTGCAAAAACTGAACAGTGCCATTACCGATCAGGCGGCCCGGTTGACCAATGCATTGCAGGGCCAGAAAAAACTGCAGGGCAATTGGGGCGAACTGATGCTGGAGAATGTGCTGGAGAATTCCGGCCTGCGGCCCGGTGTCGATTACCGGCGTGAAGTCAGCTTCCAGACGGAACAAGGCCGGCGCCGGCCTGATGTTATCGTTGACTTGCCACAACAAAAGCATCTGGTGATTGATGCAAAAACTTCATTGCTGGCCTATACCCGTTATGTCAACGCTGAGCATGATCTGGAACGCGCTGAAGCTTTGAAAGCACATTGTCAGGCCGTCAGTGATCGAATTTCCGAGTTGGCCGATAAAAACTATTATCAGCTCGACGGGCTGAATTCGCCGGAAGTGGTGTTTATGTTTATTCCGATTGAGTCGGCTTATGTCGAAGCACTAAAACATGACCCATTGTTATATCAAAAAGCACTGGAGCGGAATGTGCTGGTGGCGACACCAACGACGTTGCTGACCAGCCTGAATATAGTCCGGCAATTGTGGCGGTTTGAGCAGCAAAACCAGCACAGCGCCGAGTTAGCGCAGCGGGCTGAACGCTTTTATGCCAAGTTGGCAGCTTTCCTCGAATCAATGCAGGGGGTTGGCCGGCAACTCGACAAAGCGCGGGAAAGCTACGACAAAGCCCTGGGGCAACTTTACAGCGGCAAGGGTAATCTGATTAAACAAGCGGCAGAATTTAAGGAGCTTGGTGTGGCGGTGAAGCAGGAACTGGATCAGCAGCTGGTCGAAAAAGCCCGGCTCGAACTGTCAGCAGAAGCTCAATAATGCGCAAGAGCGGGCGCTGCGCAGCGCTGTGTATATTCGGGCTATTGCTCAGTCGGCCCCTCGTTGCCGAAGAACTGCTGCCGGCTAACCCACCCGGATCTGCGCAGGCGCCTTGTCATCTGGTCGCGCACCTGAATGAATCCAAAGAACTGACTCAAGCGGCCGGACTGCAATTGCCGCGCTGGTATGACTTACATCATCGCCTGCTGAAACTATTAAATGACAAAGCCGGGTGTACCTTAGAAGTGGTCGGAAGTCCCTGGCCACGTAGTCTGGCGTTATTGCGTGATGGCAAAATCGATCTGATGCTGACGATGTCATACACCTATGAGCGTGAGTTGTATGCCGATTTTATTGGCCCGCATTACCTGGAAGAAACGGTGTTGGTTCTGGATAAACAGTATCTGTCCAAAGTGAACAAACTGAGTGATATCCTGCTTTTACCCGGAGCGGTGGGCGTGTTACGCGATGCCTGGTATGGTGAAGAATTCGCCCGGGTCAGTCTGGAAACTGAATTCCAGCCTTATCTGCAATATGCCAACAGCCTGACACAAAAATTGAATTTACTGCAAAAAGAGCGGGTAGTCGGCATGTTGGAAGACAAAACCCAATATCTCGAGTGGAGCCGTGCTTATCCTGAATTGGCAGCCCGCTACAAGATTGCTTTTCGTCTGAACAGTAACCCGGTGTACATCGTTGCCAGTCGTAAAGGCGTGCCGTTTGCAGTCCGGGAGCGGCTGAAAAAAGCCTGGTTTGAGGTTTACGGCGGGCCTGAACATCGCGCTATATTAAAAGAATTTGGTTGGGTGCTGGAGTAGTGTCACGGAGGTTTGCGTGCAGATGAGCACCGACACGTCAATTCGCGAATTACGCCGGATCGTTTGGGTCGGCGGCGCGCTGGATAAATACACCGGTCTGGTGCGCCAGCATGTGTTACCGGGTCAGCATTATTTTCAGTGGTTTGAACAGCGCGCATTAAGCCGCTTTCTGCAAGAACAGGCGGGGCAGCCGGTACTCGTGATCGCACACAGTTATGGCGCCAGTATGGCGACACGGGTGATTGCCAATGGTTACCGCGTCGATGAATTAGTGACGATAGATCCGGTGAGCTGGCGCAGGCCCAACGGTGC
The DNA here is from genome assembly GCA_027484495.1 of Gammaproteobacteria bacterium. GTDB lineage: Bacteria > Pseudomonadota > Gammaproteobacteria > Enterobacterales > Alteromonadaceae > Pararheinheimera. The sequence goes on along the minus strand of JAIXSW010000451.1, from coordinate 11,820 downwards.
ACTGGTGCACAAAAACTGCCGGCACTGGCGCAATTACCTGGCCGGAGATCACAAGCCGAATTTTGCCAATCTGGTCGCCCGTTGCGGCGGCTGGTGGCAGGAGTGGCCAAAGTTGCACGCCCATCAGCATCTGGTGTTGGACGCAGACCACGCGCTGATCGTCGCTGCCGTACTGCAATCGTGGCGGCAAGGCGCCGTGCAGCGGGTGGCTTGATGTTTTTTTGCCCTGCGGGCGGCGATGGGCTTACTTTTCTTTTTTTTCTGCGCGGAAAGGTCGCTTAGCAAAGATTTCACCTGACGGTGAGGTGCTTGTTACTGACGCAGGTGCTTTGCCCTGCGGGCGGCCGTTTCGCCCTATGGGCGAGTTACTTTTTATCGCGATAAAAAGTAACCAAAAAGCGCTTGCCCGGTTCCGCTCGAAAGCCCGTCTGAAAAGTCGCCGTCCAAGGCGAAAACGTAACTCGCACGGCGCTAGCGTCGCCGTGCTCAGACACCCGTTTTCTTAAAACCTTGGCCAACGATTTCCAGCCGGCTCGCTCTAACGGGCAGCCTGCTGCAGCATCAAGATTTGTTTTTAGTTCACTCGCGTCAAAAGCAGGAACATCTCAGAAGACCAATCACCCGTTGGAGCGAGCCGTTGACAATCAGCGGTTTGAGGTTTTAAGACGGCGGGTGTCTGAGCGGGCTGACGCTAGCAGCCCGCGAGTTACGCCGGCGCCTCAAATCGTTGATTTTCAGCGGGCTTTCGAGCGGAACCGGGTAGCGCATTTTCTTTGGTTCCTTTCTTTTGGCAAGGCAAAAGAAAGGAACTCACCGTCAGGTGAAATCTTTGCTAGGCGGTCCAACCGTCAAGGTAAGACTGAAAAATAAGCCAATAGCCGCCCGCAGGGCAAATAACCAACGTCACCGAAGCGCAACAGACTGTTGCAACAAACCAGACTTGCATCCGCCCCAGCGCTCCCGCACTATCTGTCAAAGATGTAATTTCACAGGAATATCCATGCAAACCCTCCTGCAACATCCCCAGTTCGCTGGCAGTTGGCGCATGCTGGTGGCGATGTTGATGTCGGGCACCATTGGTCTTTTTGTCGTGGAAAGCGGCCAGGATACGGCCACTGTGGTGTTTTATCGCTGTTTGCTCGGCGGCGCGGCGTTGTTGGCCTATCTGAGCTGGCAGCGCGGCTGGCAAAAACTCAGTGCAGAGCAAAGCGGCTATTTACTGGCCGGTGGGCTGGCGCTGGTGGCGAACTGGTTTTGCCTGTTTGGGGCTTACCAACTCAGTTCGATTTCGATTGCGACGCTGGTCTATCACACCCAGCCATTTTTTCTGTTATTACTGACTGCCTTCAGTAGCAAACAATGGCCGCCTGCGGCGAAGTGGGGCTGGCTGGCACTTGCCTTCGTTGGGGTGGCCGGCACTACGGGTCTGGATCAGGACAGCCACAATCCGCTGTTATGGCAAGGTGTGGGGCTTGCTGCAGTCGCCGCCTGTTTGTATGCGGTGGCGACGCTGACGACGCGCAAACTGACCGGTATTGCGCCGGCGCAAATTGCCGGTTTGCAGATGGTGCTCGGCGTGTTGCTGATGCTACCGCTGGAGAAAACCTCACTACTGGTGATGCCAGCGCTCAGTATTGGCGCTTTGCTGACGCTGGGGCTGGTGCATACCGGATTGATGTACAACCTGATGTATAGCGCCTTTCAGCGCCTGCCGGTCACCAGTATCGCCTTTTTGTCTTTCGTGTACCCGCTGCTGACCGTGCTGATTGATTTCTGGTACTACGACCTCACTTTGAGCGCGAGCCAATATGGCGGTATGGCGCTGATAGTGCTTGCATTGGTCGCCCATCAGCGCAATTGGGGTATAACCGCCACGGCTTTGGCGGCGAAAGCCGGTTGATGCGCGCTCAGTCGCGGTGGCCTGCATTTGTCTGCTGTGAAAATTTTGTTATCCTCGTGGCTTTGTCGGTTTAAGCAAAGGGGAGCTTTGATGAAACGTATAATGTTAGGCGCAGTTGCGCTGGCTGTATTAACCGCCTGTGGACCAAAACCAGAACAAGCTGCAACTGCAGCAGCAGGCACAACAGTGGCGGAGGCCGCACCTGTGGCAAAACTGCAATACGCACCAACCAAACAAGGTGATGTGGTCGACACTTACTTTGAAACTAAAGTAGCGGACCCATACCGTTGGCTGGAAGATGACCGCAGCGCCGAAACCGCGGAATGGGTCAAAGCGCAAAATAAAGTGACCTTTGATTATCTGGCGCAAATCCCATACCGCGACCAGATTAAACAGCGCTTAGAAGCACTGTGGAATTACGAAAAAGTTGGTGCACCAACCAAAGAAGGCGCTTACACCTATTTCTACAAAAACGACGGTCTGCAGAACCAATATGTCGTGTATCGCCAGAAAGATGGCGGCCCGGCGGAAGTGTTCCTCGATCCAAACGGTTTTTCTGCGGACGCGACCACGTCACTGGCTGATTTACAGTTCACCGACGACGGTTCTATTGCCGCTTATGCCATTTCTGAGGGCGGCAGTGACTGGCGTAAAGTCTTTGTGATCAACGCTGAAACCAAAGAAAAACTGGAGCCTGAACTGGTTGATGTGAAGTTCTCCGGTATTTCGTTTAAAGGCAACGAAGGCTTCTTCTATTCCAGCTACGACAAACCAAAAGGCAGTGAACTGTCGGCCAAAACGGACCAGCATAAGCTGTATTACCATAAAATCGGCACGCCACAAAAAGATGACCAACTGGTTTATGGCGGGACTGATGCCGAGAAACACCGTTATGTCGGTGGCACTGTCACGCAGGACGGTAAGTATCTGGTGGTGTCTGCGGCGAATGCGACTTCAGGTAACAAACTGCTGGTGAAAGACTTAACCAAACCAGACAGCGTTTTTATCACGCTGGACGGTGAGGGCAGCTCTGATTACAACCTGATCGACAGCAAAGGCGACATCCTGTACTTCTCGACCAACTTCAAAGCGCCGAATCAGCGTCTGATCGCGATTGATATGACCAAGCCGGCGCAGGACCAATGGAAAGACGTGATCGCGGAAACGGCGAACGTGCTGGAAGTCAGCAAAGGTGCCGGCTCTTTCTTTGCGACTTACATGGTCGATGCGATCTCCAAAGTGCAGCAATATGACTATGACGGCAAGTTGGTGCGTGACGTCCAGCTGCCAGGCGTCGGCTCTGTTGGCGGTTTTGACGGCAAAGCCAAAGATGCGGTGTTGTATTACAGCTTCGCCAACTACAACACACCAGGCTCGATTTACGCTTACGACCCGGCCACCGGCGAGTCCAAAGTACACTTCAAACCGGCCGTGAAGTTTAACAGCGACGATTATGAATCGAAGCAGGTGTTCTATACCTCGAAAGACGGTACCAAAGTGCCGATGATCATCACCCACAAAAAAGGCCTGAAACTCGATGGCACCAACCCTGCCATGTTGTACGGCTACGGTGGCTTTAACGTCAGCCTGACGCCAAGCTTCAGCGTCGCCAACCTGGTGTGGATGGAAATGGGCGGCGTCTACGCCGTGCCGAACCTGCGTGGCGGTGGTGAATACGGTAAAGCCTGGCATGAAGCTGGTATTCAGCTGAAAAAACAAAACGTGTTTGACGACTTCATCGCGGCTGGCGAATACCTGGTGGCGCAGAAATATACGTCAAACGACAAACTGGCGATCCGTGGTGGGTCTAACGGCGGTCTGTTAGTCGGTGCAGTGATGACGCAACGTCCAGACCTGATGAAAGTCGCTCTGCCGGCGGTGGGCGTGCTGGATATGCTGCGCTACCACACCTTCACAGCGGGCGCTGGCTGGGGCTTTGATTACGGCACTGCCGAACAGTCCAAAGAGATGTTTGAATACCTCAAAGGCTATTCACCGGTGCATAACGTGAAAAAAGACGTGGCATATCCTGCGACTTTAGTCACCACCGGCGATCACGATGACCGTGTAGTTCCGGCGCACAGCTTTAAGTTTGCCGCTGAACTGCAGGCCAAAGCGGGCGGTGCCAACCCGCAACTGATCCGCATCGAAACCAATGCCGGTCACGGTGCAGGCACGCCAGTGTCAAAAACCATCGAACAAACAGCTGATACCTTTGGTTTCACGTTGTGGAACATGGGCGTCAAAGAAGTCGCTAAAGTGCAATAAGCCGCGATGGTGCTGAATCCCGACTAAGCCGGCTTAATGCCGGCTTTTTTTCAGCCTTTGCAGCCTGATTTCAACCCTTATTTGCGCCCTTGGTGCTGTGCTTCAACGACGTCAGTCGTTACAATCGCCGCAGTTCATATCAAGGAGTCTGTTATGGCAACTACACCACAGTCTGTGGCAAGCCCGCTAAGATTGCGGGTTCAGGCATTGGTCGAATTACCGCGGTTTGGCCAATGTATTTTGGCGCTGATTCTGTTGAATGCTGTATTACTTGGCATGGAAACTTCAGCGGCGTTGATGGCGCAATATGGCAGTACGTTATTACTGTTGGACAAGGTATTGCTGAGTGTTTTTGTGGTTGAACTGTTGCTGCGGATCTTTGCTTACCGTGCCGCTTTTTTTAAAGATCCCTGGAGTTTGTTTGATTTTGCCGTCGTTGCTATTGCGCTGATCCCGGCGTCAGGACCGTTGGCAGTCCTGCGTTCGCTCAGGGTGTTGCGGGTCCTGCGCGTGTTGTCGATGGTGCCATCGATGCGCCGCGTGGTGTCTGCGTTATTAGGGTCCTTGCCGGGGCTGTCTTCAATCGCGCTGGTATTGATTCTGATCTATTACGTCTTTGCCGTGATGGCTACCAAGATCTTTGGAGCCGCTTTTCCTGAGTGGTTCGGCAGTATCGGAGCGTCGTTTTATACCCTGTTCCAGATAATGACGCTGGAGAGCTGGTCGATGGGGATCGCACGCCCGGTGATGGATCAATTTCCTCATTCCTGGCTGTTTTTTGTGCTCTTTATCCTCGTTGCGACGTTCACCATGTTGAATCTGTTTATCGCGATTATCGTCAATACGATGCAGACTTTCAGCGAGGAAGAACATGCGTCGCAACGCGAACTGGATAAGCAGGCCGAGCTGCGGGAGCAACAGCTGCTACATACCGAGCTCAGAGCTATCCGTGAAGAGTTGCAGCAGCTGCGTGAGGCCGTCAAAAGTCAGTCTGCGGGCTGATAAAACGGTCAGCTCATCTTATTTAACCGGAGAAATGCTATGGAGCGCTCTCTCGAATTGACCAGTGTCAGATTACAGCTGCGTACGATGCGTGCCGGCGACTGGACGCTATTTTTGCAATTACACCAGGATGAAGCGGTGCGTCGTTATGTCTGTGATCCGCTGAACGAAGCGCAAATCCGTGCCAGATTTGACAGCCGGCTGTTGCCCTGGACGGTGCATCGTCCCGACATGATGGCGTTAGTGATAGAACGGCGGGACAATTCAGCCCCTGTCGGCGTGATTGGTTTGCGCAGCGACTGGGCGAACCGGCAGGCTGAAGTCGGTTTTTTACTGCTGCCGGCGCAGCAAGGTCAGGGGTTTGCCGGCGAAGCACTGCAAAGTCTGTTGCAATTTGCGGTGCAGAATTGTGGCTATCATAAGCTGGTTGCCACTGTGACCCAAGGCAATGAGCCGAGTCTGAAGTTACTGCAAAAACATGGTTTTGTGCAGGAAGGCTTGCTGCGTGAGAACTATTTCCTCGGCGGCCAATATGTTGATGATATAAAACTGGGGTTGCTGGCGCGCGATTGGCAACCTCTTTAATCTCAGGGCCGGGCGCGTTACACTGCTTCTGCTGGCATTTTGCCGGCAAGGAGTGCCAATGCGCCGAATCTTGCTAAGTTTCAGCTGGCTGGTTTTGTGGCCGGTTCAGGCTGCAGAATTATTGCTGATGTCGATGAGCCCTGCTGAATTGTATCAGGCACAGCATAGCACTTACCTTCCGGTCGCCATGGTGCAGCAGGTGATGCGCTATTATCCCGCCCCTTACAAAATTGAAACTGTCAGCCTGAATCGTGCACTCGCCGGGATGCGAAGTACTAGTGGTGTCTGTGTACCGGGAGTGCGTAAGTCCGCGGCAAGACAGGATGAGTTTTTGTACAGCGAACCCTATGTTATCGCCCCTGATATCCGTCTGCTACTCAAAACTGATTCACCTTGGGTAAACCGTTTGAAGACGATGCAGGACAAAGATGGCCGCGTCAGTCTGGCGCGCTTGTTGGCATTGTCCAATCCGCCGGTGCTGGTCACTGAAGATGGACGGACTTACGGTGCCACTATAGATCCGATTTTGTCAGCACATCGCAAAAGCAAAGCCGTCTATATCAGAACCTCCAAAGTATCGCGTTTTGGCGAAACCTTGCCGATGCTAACCAAAGGCTTTGTTGACATGGCTTTGGAGTATTCGGTAGCGATAACGCCGCAGGAACTCTCGCAGCTGCAGACTTTTAAGTTATTGGAAGCAGATCCCTTTGCTTTAGCTTTTTTCGCCTGCAAACGCGATGCTGAAACGGCGGAGATCCTGCAGCAATTGAACAGGTCCATTCGGACTTTCCGCGATAAACCGGAGTTTCAATCCATGTTGCTGGAGCCTTTTCCAGCTGCAGAGCGGGCTGATGCCTGGCAGGCCTGGCTCAGGCTTGCGGGCGGCCGGTAATCTTTTGGTATCTCCATCATCTTGGACATCCACCAATTGGCATCATTTTGGACATCATCTTGGAGACAGTATTCCGGACACCCACTGATTGAGCTAGTTTCAGAATCATCATCTTGGACATCCACCAATTGAATCATCATCTGACCATCATCTTGGAGACATTATTTCGGACACCCACTGATTGAGCTAGTTTCAGTAGCGCTTGTATAGTCTTTGGCAGCAGCCAGATTTTAAGAAAATCACGGCAATAATTATAACAACAGGATGCCTTATGCTTCAGAGGCTTGGAGCCGGTTGAATAAACTTTCGTTAGAAAATTGTAAATGTCATTTCAATATTGAATTGAAATTTGACGAAGCCAATAATGATCAACTTTGTGTTCTGGAAACTGCAAATCAGGGGCGTTTTTGTTGGCTGTTGGTTTTGAATGTCTAGCCAAAACTTCGGCGGCAGGCAGTTTGGCCATGTACCCAACGTTGGCCAATTTTTTGGCAAAACTGTTTCAATGAGCTGATAGGACCAATTACCTGGTGAAAGTCGGTTTCAAGGAGTTGGCAGTTTTGTAGCCAACAGTGAGATGGGATACTCAGATGGGTGAGGATGGCGGGTGTAGCAGTGTTGATACTTCCGAGTTTATCTTGGCGCATTTGTCGGCCAGTCCAATCAACAAGCTCAATATAATCAACGAAATGATAGGGAATATTCTGCTGAGCGTTGTGCTGATGACTATCTCCGGAAAATGGCAGCAATTCACCGTGAAAAGCACAATGGACCGCTTTACCAAGGCGTTGCTGAATACTGGTGTAGTTCGAAGACTCTGGCGTTGAAGCCATTTTTGCTCTGATTGGGTTTAAATCGACATAGGCCATCGCTGTAAGGACAGCTTCTTCAGTGAGCAGTGCTTGCGATTTAAACCGACCTTCCCAAAACCTCCCCGTGCAGTTGTCCTCAGTGTTCGCAAGTCTAGCAATATGTTCGTTTAGGCAGCGCATAAACCAGCTTATATCGCAAAGCCTTGAGCGCCATTTTTCCAGAGTATTTTCAACAACATGATTTTCAGCATCACCACTTGAGACACCGCAGAGATAACGCTCAACCAACAGTGGTAAACGGAACAATAGTTGCCAGCGGTCTGCAATGTCCTGATAACTCCAATCAGCCGCGCGGGCTACATTTACCCGGACTACCAGGTGGTAGTGATTCGACATCAACGCAAAAGCTGCAATATCAATAGCGAACATCTTTGTGAGCTGATGCAGCCTTTCCAAAATCCAGCTCCGGCGATGTTCAAAGTTATAAGTTTCTGTAATACCACATAAAAACGCCCGGCGGACGCAACGGCTAATCAGATGGTAATACGGTGTTTCGCTTAGAGCTATTTGTTGCTTGCGTGGTTTGGGCATGATGTCGTCCTGACGGTCAAAAATTCACTTGATATAAATTTGGTTGCAAAAACGTTAATGTCAAGGCGGTTTCAGCAATCGATAGATCCCCATTTTCCGGTTGAACGGTGGGGGCCGTTTTCCGCGATTTTGTGGATGTCCGATTTCCGCGTCTTCGAGTTTGTGGATGTCCGTTTTACGTCCGCGTCTTCGCATTTTCCGGTTGAACGGTGGGGGGCCGTTTTCCGCGATTTTGTGGATGTCCGATTTCCGAGTTTCCATTTTCCGGTTTAACGGTGGGGGGCCGTTTTCCGCGATTTTGTGGATGTCCGTTTTCCACGTCTCGCGTCTTCGAGTTTGTGGATGTCCGTTTTCCGCGTCGCGTCTTTTCCGCGTCCTCTGTGGATGTCCGTTTTCCGTCCTCCGAGTTTGTGGATGTCCGTTTTCCGCGTCCGTTTTCCGCGGTTTTCCGCGTCCGCGCGCCGCGTATTTTTGCCGAAGTCCCCCGCAATGGAATTGCAGCCGAAAGGCCGCAGTAAATTGTCGCTTGGCTGGATACCGTCTGGTTGTTGCTCAGTAAAGACTCTGGGTTTTTAGCGCAGAATTCGGTTCGGCCCATTTACTTCTGTTGTTTTTTTATGCAGTCTTTTTCTGTGCCTGCGATCTGTGCAGGCGGACCCGCGATTTTCAGCGCTGCATCAGGAAAGGACCCGAGCGATGATGGCAGACAGATCTGTTGGTTTATGGTTCAGTGTGGTGCCGGTGCTGGCCGGGTTTGCTGTGCTGGTGCTGGCCGGTGTGGCTTTACCGCTTTATCTGGTGCAGGTTGGCAGTTTGTTGCTGGCGGCGGTGTTGGTCTGGCTGGGCGCCCGTAGTGAGAGTGATGTATTGCCGGGCACGTTACAAGCGCTGGCCTGTTTATTGGTGTTATTGCTGGGGGTGCCGTTGCTGACGGTGGTACCTGCTGACGCGCCGGCTCAGCCCCTACGTTGGCTGCAGTTTGGTCCGGTGCAGCTTTATAGTGGCAGTTTATTGGTTCCTGCCATCCTGGTGCTGTCCGCGCAACTGTTACAGCAACCGGCGCATCGGGCTGCCGCTTGCGGCATTTTGCTGGTCACTGCCGTTTTTCTGGCATTGCAGCCGGACGCCGCGCAAGTGCTGGCGCTGACCATCGCATTCCCATTATTGTATTTACAAGCCTACCGCCCTGCAGACGTCACTGGCGGCAGGCCAAGCCTGTTGCCTGGGCTGGTTTTTCTGCCACTACTGGTATTGTGTTACTGGACTTTGCGCCAGCTGGATGGACTAAGCGCTGTGCCTTATGTCGAGGGTGTGTTCGCTCTGGCGTTGGATTATGCGCTGTGGGCGGGTCTGGCCGTGATCGCCAGTGCCGTGATAATGCTGCTGACATTGTACCGGCAAAGTCTGCTGGATCAGCCGTGGCTGGCGGCGGTGTCGGTGTATTATGCGGTGTTATATGGTGGTTCAGTTGCCGGCGCGACGCCGGCGCCTTTGATCGGTTATGGTGCCGCGCCAGTGTTAGGTTTCGGTATAATGCTGGCGCTGTCGTTGTGGTTACGGCAGCGCAGACTTACTGAAACAGCCGTCTCGGAATAAAGCCGAGCGAGAAGTCAGCACATGAAATCACACTAGGAAGTATTGATGTCTCACGATTTTTTCGCCGAAAAAGCCGCGTCATACGAACAGAACCCGCAACGGGTAGATAATGTCGTCGCGATCGGCAATGCCATCAAAGCCACGATCCCATTACAGTCTGGCATGCAATTGCTGGATTTTGGTGCCGGTACCGGCTTGTTATTACAGCAAATCGCCCCTTGGGTGGCCAAAATCACTGCGCTGGATGTATCACCGTCGATGAACGCACAGCTGCGTGCAAAAGCGGCTGATATTGGCTGTGAGCTGGAAGTCCTGGAGTTAGATCTGACCCAGACGCCGTTTCAACGCCAGTTCGACGGCATTATTTCGTCGATGACTTTGCATCATATCGCCGATATTCCCGCGTTATTGCTGCAGTTTCACCAGTTGCTGCGACCTGGTGCTTTTATCGCGCTGGCCGACCTCGATACTGAAGATGGCAGCTTTCATACCGAAGATACCGGCGTATTTCATTGTGGTTTTGACCGAGCAGAGATCGCCACACAGGCCCGCGCCGCCGGATTTGTTGAGGTTCAGGTCCACGCTGCCAGTGTGGTACAAAAACCGCATGGCCAGTATCCGGTGTTTCTATTAACCGGCAGACGCAGCACTGCGGTGCCCGGTTAAACCAACTGCCGTTCCAGCCAGTCGGCCAGTTCCGGCCATAAAGTATGCTGATGTTTACGGCGAAAGAAGCCCATATGACCAATGGCGCCGTGTTGTGGTTGCGGTTCAATGTGCCGCCGTTCCACCTGACAATTCACCAACTGACTCATCAATAAATCAATCCCGGGCGGCGTTGCCCATAAATCATCGGCGAAGCCCATCGCCAGTACTGGCATTGCTGGTCTGGCAAAACGACGGCTGGCTTGCAGGTCCGGATCATCAAAGAAGTAACGCGGTTGATCGGCCCAATGGCCCCATTGGCGGATCACGCCGGCGGGCAAGTCCTCTCCGAGCCGTAACGCGCGCGCAGGCAAATAACCCAAAATTGCCGCGCAAAAAGGCCCTAGCTGGCGTAATAAAAACCTGGCGCGCCAGCGCTCAACTCGCTGGTAGATCACCGTTAAGGTTGCAGCATGCGACGCGACAAAAGCGGCGGCGCGCAGTTGCACGCTGCTGTCGCACAAACCAATGGCATGGCCGCCAAAACTGTGACCAACCGCTAATAAAGGCAGCTGCGGGAACTGATCTGTGGCGTATGCCATCACGGCCTCAACATCCAGCAAAGCCCAATCCAGCATTTGGCACTGAAATCCGCGTAACGACGCCGGTCGGGACAGACCTATGCCACGATAATCGTAACTGATTGCGGCAAAGCCCCGGCTTTGCAAATAGGCCGCAAATCCTGCATACAAACCCTGCGGCACCCCGGTCGCCGGGTGTATCAAGACTATACCTTTGGGCGACGCGTCTGGCTGCCAGCATTGGCCGCGCAGTAAAAAGCCGTCCTGACAACGGATTTCGATTTGGCTAGATGGCAGCATTGAAACTCCGGAACACAACTCAACGAAAACGCTACTCACAGTAAGGCGAGGCCTGCGGCTGAACAAGGCAATTTACGCGGCAAATATCGACAAAATATGTCAATGGCGGACAGCCACAGTCTGTTGTGTTGGAGTGTCAATGACGGACAGCCACATACCGCAGTGTTGGACTGTTATTGACGGACAGCCACATACCGCAGTGTTGGACTGTTAATGTCAATGGCGGACAGCCACATACCGCAGTGTTGGACTGTCAATGACGGACAGCCACATACCGCGGTGTTGGACTGTTAATGGCGGACAGCCACAGACCGCGGTGTTGGACTGTCAATGGCGGACAGCCATAGACCGCTGTGCTGGTATGTTAATGGCGGACAGCCACAGACCGCGGTGTGGTATCAATGGCGGACAGCCACAGATCGCGGTATTGGTGTCAATGGCGGACAGCCACAGACCGCGGTGTTGGAGTGTTAATAACGGACAGCCACAGTCCGCAGCGATCATTGCGACCGACGCCGGTTCACGTTAGGCTAACCACAAGCCTATCGCCTGAACTGCAAGGGAATTCAGCCATGCCGCTTCTTGCCCAAACCCCGGTCCCACCGTATTACGCGGTTATTTTCAGCTCAGTGCGCACCGATGGTGATC
>JAIXSW010000047.1 GCA_027484495.1 Gammaproteobacteria bacterium | reverse complement strand
CTGCGTAGCAAACTGCACGACGCGGTTTCTGCCTGCATGCTTTGCCTGATACAAGGCTTGATCCGCCTGGTTCAGAAGTAGCTGCAGGTCGATAGAATGCATCCCAGACGTCCAGGCCATACCGATAGATACAGTGACGCCCAGCGGGTGTTTTTCTACTTGGTGCCGCATCTGTTCGGCGACCTCCAGTGCAGCAGCTTCGTCGGCTCCGGGCAGCACAGCGGAAAACTCTTCACCACCGTAACGCGCCAGCAAATCTTCGCTGCGCCGCAAACTGGCACTCAGCACTTTGGCGATCTCCTTCAGCACTTCATCGCCTTTACTATGGCCATGCCGGTCATTAAATTGCTTAAAAAAATCGACATCAATCAACAAGATGGATAATGGACGACCTTGTTCCCGGCAGTTGTCTGCGGTCATCTGCAAATAAGTATCCAGCCGGCGGCGATTCGCCACACTGGTTAACCCGTCCATATTGGCGAGAGATTCTAACCTTTTGTTGGCAGTGGCCAGATCCCGGGTTTGCTCTGCCACCATTTGCTGCAGGCGCAGCCGGTCTTTCGACAGTGCCCGGGTGCGGGCTTTTACCAAAAATCGCATCAGTAACCACAAGATGCCAAAAGCGAGCAGCAGCCACAGGATTTTTGCCTGCCAGGTGGCATGCCATGGATAAGGTACAGTCAGTGCAAAAGGTGCAATGCTGCTGATGTTGCCGGCCGGATCGCGGGCTTGTGCTTCAAACTGATAGTGCCCCGGCTCCAGCTGGTAATAACTGATCTGGCTGGACCTATTCCATTCGCTGAACTCGTCTTCAAGCCCCGATAACTTCGCGCGGTACAAAATAGTGTCAGCGGCGTACAAGCCTGGTAATGCAAATTTAAACACGACCTGAGCATCGGTTGTAACGTGAAGCGGTTGCTGACTTTTTAACTGTGCCCGCACTAAATTGTCGGCAGTTCCGGATAAGACAGTGTTGAGCAAAATGCCAGGACGACTGACATTTGGCTGCGCGGCCTTGGGCTGAAGAAAGATCAGCGCACTACCAGAACCAAGCACCCAGTGTTGATGGCCGGTCCAATGCGACAGCAGGGGAACCCGGCCTATTTCTGCGGTGTTGACCTGTTGCCAGCCTGAGTCTGATTGGTAATAAAGACGGTTGTAACTGTAGGCCAAGGTTTGTTTGGCCGGGTTTTGTGCCAAGGTCAAAATTTGCCCCGGTAAGCGCAGCGTGTTCAGCTGAGATTGCCATGGTTCAAAAGCGGTACCGTTAAACACGTACAGTCCTGTTGCCGTGCTGACAATGATGTCACCATCAATCTGGGCAAGATTTGCGTCAGCGCTGCTGCCATAGTCAAGACCATGCGCTGCGTCAAAATAGTCAATCGCTAAGATATTCCGATATTCTGCATCGAGTTGCAGCCGTACCACACCGCGACTGACCGTGCCCAACCAAATCTCTCCGGCTGATTTTTCTATGATACTGGTGACTAGCGTAGCCAGCTCTTTCCATTCCAGGATCACGGCGCCGGATCCGGTTTGATCTTCTGCCCAGACTGCCAGCCCAAACTCGGTGCCGATTAAAACTCTGTGCTCTGCAAAAGCGGCTCGGATGAGTTTGCGCGGATATAAAGCGTTATGGCTAATCGCTCGTTGTTGTTGCTTGTCTAACAAATACAAACTGTAGGAGTCGGCCAAGAGCGCTTTAGCGTTGTTCAACGGCAACAAATCCCAGGCTTCATGATTGGTCCAATTGAGCTTGGAAAACACCTGCATCTGTTGGTTTTTCGGCAAGATAAAAGCGCCGGCAGTACTCAAAACATACCACTGCGATTGCCAATACTCGATGTCTGTAATTGTGCCGCGTAAACCATGTGTTTCATTCAAAAACTGCACGGGCGAGGGCCAGGCTAAGTGCGTCAGGCGATGATCACTTAAGGCAAAAATGCCGCCCTGCGGCGCTTTTGATACGGCAAGCAATACATCAGCACCCAGCGCAAAGCGGCTAACCTTGCCGGATGACCATTCCAATAAATACACAACCCCTTCTTTGCCGCCCATGGCGATAACACCGGGCTCGATGCTTCGCATATCAAAAAACGAGTTACCGGCGGGCAGTTCTGGCAGTTCAATCCGTTTGACTTCGCCTTGCTTGATTTCCAGCCAAACGCCATCGCGCCGGTTAGCCAGCCAATGGTTGTCGTTTATACGCACTAATTTATAAATTTGCAGGTGCAGTTCTGGCGAAAGTAAAAACGGGACAAAGTCGCCATCCTGATAGCGCTTCAGGCCTTGCCCGCGAAATTGCAGGTACACTTCTCCCTGGTCGGCCAAAATCGCGCCAAAACGCCCTTCATGCTGCCACACTTTGATGTCGCCACTTTGCGAGTCATAGCGAAACAATTGGTTCAGCGCCCGGAAATACACCGCATCATCAACAGCTAAGACGTTCCAAATATCGGCAAAATCGGCATCCTTATTTTGCAGGAAGGGCTGAGCCAGAGAGTGATAGACAATGTTGCCGGTTGCATCGGGCTCGGTATAACCAAAATCGTCATAGCCCCCGACGTACATGCGTCGACCCTGTCCCGGCGCCAAACTTCTGACTAACTTGCCATTCGGCAGCGGTAAATGCTGCCACTTTTCTCCGCTGTAAATCAGCAGCCCCTCAGCATTAGCGACATACAAATAGCCTTGATTGTCTTGGGCAATATCAAAATTTTGCGGGTAAACATCTGCATTCGGGATTAAATGGGTGGCTGGCGGAATAGCAATTTGTTGCAGGTTTTCGATGTTGGCAGACAGGTGAAAAGGGGCCAAAACAACACAGCAGAATAGCGAAAATGCGCTCAAATGCTGTCGAAGGCGGGTAATTCCTGTCATGAGCTTTTATCCCTTCATTGTCTGAATTGTCAAAGCGTTAAGGTGAAATCTAAACCCTGAATAACTGCGAGGCTGACCTCCGCTGCTGATGAACTTCGTAAGCATGCCGAGCGGGGTTTGACTTGAACTGGCATCGGTCAAAAATTATTCAAGCATAAATCTAACAAACAATGCGCATCAATGCATCCATCGCGCTGCCGGATATTGGATAGCTGGCAAAAGACTGGTGGTTGCTGTGAATTTTCGCTTGGTTTCATCCAAATGACTTAGCCTTGAGCACTCGGCTGTCGTCAGCCGGCATTTCAATGGCAGCCTGGTCATCTTGACGCATCAGGGCTGCAACGCCACAATATTTTAAGGCGCCGCTGGCGGCGGAAACACAATGTCATAGCCCCAGTGGTAAAAGTAACCATAAACTAAATAAAACAGCATGAAGCCGAAATCGAGTAACAGCGCATGCCAGATAGAGATGTCCAGATACCAGGCCGTCAGCGGCAAAATGGCAGCAAGCAAGCCGAACTCAAATCCAATCGCATGAAAGATACGCTCGTACTGGGTTTTTACACTGCGGCCGCGTGGCAGCAGGTAATAGCGGTCAAATAGCTGATTAAATTGATAATTCCACCAAGTTGCTAATAGCGACATCAACACGGCAAGTAAGCCCAGCTCAGCCGCCGGTTTATCTAACAGCCAAGTGCTGGCAGGTATCAGCAGTAAGAGCCCAATAAGCTCGAAACCAAGCGCCATGCGAATTCGGTCTTTGGTAGAGCGGCTCGTGGTTGGCTTTACGTCAGTACATAACGCTTTTGCATCTTTCTGTGCTGTGAAACCGATATTCATTTTTGCCCCCTGCAGTCTGATGCGCGTAATGTATCTGCTATATTCCAGATAACTAAGTTAGATACCATCAGAAAAACAGATAGATGAATCTTCAGCAGATAGAAACATTCTTGACCGTGGTCAATACCGGCTCGTTTTCCGCAGCGGCGCGCAAGCTTGGTAAAGCGCAATCAGCGGTCAGCACCGCGATCAGTGATCTTGAAATTGATTTGAATTTGCAGTTGTTTGATCGCAGCAGCCGATACCCAAAGTTGACCAGTGCCGGCGCTTTAATTCTGCAGCAAGCACTGTTGCTGCAGCAGCAGGCCAAACAGCTGGAAGAATTAGCTGCGAGCCTTGCCGCAGAGATGGAGACCTGTTTGCGATTGGCGGTTGATGACGAG
>JAIXSW010000430.1 GCA_027484495.1 Gammaproteobacteria bacterium | reverse complement strand
CTGATGAACTCGAAGTGCTGAGTTACCGCTGGTGGAGTCCGATGCTGCTGCACTTTTCAGCGTCGCATCTGATGTTTAATTTGCTGGCGCTGTGGATTTACGGTGGTCGGCTGGAAGTATGGCTGGGTAGCCGGCAGTTGTTATGGTTGACACTGTTGGCTGGGTTTATCAGCAATACAGCGCAATTTTTGCTGGTCGGCCCCAATTTTGGCGGTCTGTCTGGCGTCGTCTATGCGATTTTTGGTTTTGTCTGGGTGTATGGCTGGCGCTTTCCAACCCAACCGTTACAACTGTCGAAGCCAGATTTGGTGATGGCGCTGGGTTTCCTGGCACTGGGATTTGCTGACCTGTTGTGGGTCAATACGGCGAACTGGGCCCATCTGAGCGGGTTTGTCTGTGGCATGGCAATCGCGATGCTGGCAAGGCGCCCGCATCGCTAAGTGATAAACAGATTACTGATACAGGTACTTGGTGAATAACACGTCCTGTATCAGCTCCGCACCAGTCTCTTTTTTCATCAGTTCATTCACTTTTTGCAGGATTTTCATCCTGATTTCTTCGCGACCCTGTAGCGATTTAATCGTCGTATCCATTTCTTTGCCGAATACACCAACAATGGCATCCAGAATCAGCGGTTCATGGTGTTCAATCATCGGCAGAAATTTTTCGTCTTTGATCATCAATTCCATCGTGACCCGGACATAACCAAGTGACTTTTGACCATCGGTGACATAGTTGGTGACGATATCAGGGTCAAAACCGTGATAAACCACTTTAGGCTGGGCGGGTGCCGCAGCAGGTGGTGGATCCTGAGCGAAAACGACAGGCACGAACAACAATAAGATAAGGCCGAAAAGAGTCTTGTTGGCTAACACAGCACAGTCCGTTTAATTGGTTTGTTAACAAGTTTACCCGAGAGCACTGCAGAACACTATCCTGGCAGGGCGGGGGAGCGGAGAAAATAATCAGCAACATTGTTGATGGCGCTGTCTGGATTTATGGTTGATTTTGCCCGCACTGTCAAAGGCGTTTTTGCTGCTGTGGCTTTGCCGGATGAAATCTGACTGCAGAACTTGTTATGATGCCCGCCTTGATGTGACTGCGGTAGTACAGGTGTTTGATTGAATGATGTCGATATGGCGCCGATTTGGCAGGCAAACTGGTCGGAAAAGATACCAGCAGGGGTTGCGCCAATTTGGCTGGACTGGTTGTTGGAAGCCGGTTCATTAACGGCCCGCTTGCAGCGCACCGGTCGCGCATTTAGTCTGAATTTAGTGCGCCAACAAAACATTGAACTGCCTGCATTTTTGCAGCAGCGCTGGCATACCCGGCACGGACTGTTGCGGGAAGTGGTGTTATTGCTCGATCAGCAGCCCTGTATCTACGCACAGAGTTTTTTGCCTGATCACACAGTGCTGGCGCTGCAACCTTTGGCAACGCTTGGTGCTGTACCATTGGGGCATTATATTTTCACCCAGCCAGAGCTCAGCCGCAGCGCCATCGAAATTGCTGATTTTGCCGAAGGGCTGCAGTTGCCCGGACTTGGCGTGTTGCCTCAGCTCTGGGGTCGCCGTTCCTTTTTCACCTTGTCGCAACATGAATTATTGGTGCAGGAGCTGTATTTACCTGCTTTATCGGAGTTTATCAGAGTATGAGCTGGCAATTGACTCTCGCGCATTGGCCTGAATATAAGCAACTGATGCGGTTAGATAAGCCGATTGGTATTTATCTGCTGTTATGGCCAACGGCCTGGGCTTTGTGGCTGGCCGCTGATGGTTATCCGGGTCTGACGATGTTGTTGGTGTTTGGCCTTGGTGTGGTGCTAATGCGCTCTGCCGGTTGTGTTATCAACGATTATGCCGATCGCCATTTTGACGGCGCGGTTGAGCGCACCAAAAACCGGCCACTGGCAGCTGGTCGCGTCAGCAGTACCGAAGCATTGCAGCTGTTCGCGCTGTTATTGGTGCTGTCGGCCAGCCTGTTGCTGTTTCTGAACTGGCAGACAGTACTGTTAAGCGGTGTCGCTGTATTCCTCGCCGCTATTTATCCTTTTATGAAGCGGGTCACGCATCTGCCACAAGTCGTGCTGGGGGCCGCATTCAGCTGGGGCATGCCGATGAGTTTTATGGCAATTCAGGGCCAGTTGCCGTTGCTGGTGTGGGTGTTGTATGGCGCCAACCTGCTGTGGACAGTTGCCTACGATACGTTTTATGCGATGGTTGATCAGGCCGACGATGAAAAAATTGGTGTGAAATCCACCGCGCGGTTATTTGGTCGTTATGGCTTTTGGATCATCGCTTTATTGCAACTTGGTACGCTGGCGTTGTTGGAGTTTGCCGGTCAGCTGGCCGGACTCGGCGAGGCTTACAGTTATGCGCTGTTGATTGTGCTGCTGTTATTTTTCTACCAGCACCGGCTGGCACGCCAGGGGCGAGACGGGTGTTTCCGCGCTTTTTTAAACAACCATTTTGTCGGTGCTGTGATGTTTGCCGGCATTGTGCTCGGGCAGTGATTGACTCGGGTAATAAGTTACTAGGGCAGGAGGCCCGAAGACAAAGTGCAATCTGAACTTACATCGGCAACCACAGTCTCCTTGCTGGAGCAACTCGCCGGACTTGATCGCAAAAAACAACCGCGATTGTTGCAACAGATCCGTGCTGAACTGGCGGCGCGTGGTGTGCGGTATCGGGAACAACAGATCCCGGCCACCAATCCGCCACAATACCTGATTGTGCAGACTGGCAGTGCCTCGCCGGATCAGCTTTCGTCACCATTGATCGAGACCGGATCTCAGGATAGCTATGGCAGTCCATGGTGGGTCAGTGTGTTGTTGTTGCTGGTCATGTCGCTTGTCCTGGTGCTGTTACAGCTATTCGAAAGCATGTTTCAGCCGGTGAATGTCAGCTATGGCATCTGTATCGCGGTTTTTCTGCTGCTGGCTGAAGCCTGGTTGTTGCATAGTCGTCGCCATCAACACTATTTAGCGCGTTGGTTATCGGAGCAGTATCCGCCTCTACCGGCATATAAACAGCGGGCGATGTTGTATTTCTTTGCTGTGCTTTTTGGCTTTGGTCTGACCGGTGCGTTCAGCTGGCTCGGTCACAAGGCCAGTGCGCAGCCTGTGCAACAGCAAGTGTTGTTGGTGGATATGCGACGTGACTATGGCAGTGGTTGCAAATTCCGCTTATTACTGCAATTTGATACCAACAATTATCGGTCTTTGTGTATCGGGAACGAACAACAATACGACGATTTGCGACCCAATGATCAGTTGATGTTTCACGGCGATTGGTCCTGGTTTGGCATCAGTGGTCAGGTCCAACCGCGCCTGCCTGTCAATACTGATCGGCAGTAACAGCGCTTGTTGCATCAGTTTTAGCAGATTTTTCAGGCATTCTGCCGGCTTCTACACATCCTGACATAGACAGATGTTATGGTACTGGGATCCAAATGCAGCGCTTTGCCGTAAGGTTTACTAAATGGCTAATTCCAAGAGCACTATGCCCGCTTTACATATCCTCGGTTATCTCGGTCTGTTGCCATTTCTGGCACTGAGTTTGCTGACATTTTTCCCGGTACCGGGCTTTGACGCCTTAGCGATGTTTCAGCGCTACAGCGCTATTATTCTGGGCTTTATGGCGGGAGTGTTGTGGCCGGTCTGGTCGCAGCGCTTGTCCGTTTGGCCTTTGGCCGTTTTCGCCGTCAGTTTGCCGGTACTGAGTTTTCTGGCAGGCTTTTTACCGAATGCCGCGACGCTCAGCGTCGAGTTGTTATTGTTTGTGGTGTTGCGTTTAGGTGAGCGCTGGTTTGAGCTTGATCAACAATACCATCCGGCTTATTTGCAGCTGCGTAAGCAACTGACCACAGTTGTGGTCGGCTGTCATGCCGCTTTGTTGCTGTTTTTGTTGATGTAATCGCCGAAATATTGCTGCTGCAATTTCGGCGTATCGTACGTCCTGTAGACAAAACAAACCCGGCGGCTGCCGGGTTTGTTTTGTCTAACGATAGTTCGCTATGTCGCGGACTTAGTGCATATGGCGATGCCCGGTTCTGGCGCCACCACTGGCCGCTTTGCTGGCAGGCTCAGCAAAATCGCGGATGCTCACTGTGGTTTTGGCAAAAGGCTGCACACCAATACGCTGGTAAATCTGCGATGGCACCATCGCTTTGCCTTGCGTGACGACTAACGCCAACTGCCGGATATCGCCGATGTTTTTTGTCGGGTCGCCATCCACCAGCAATAAATCCGCATCAAAGCCTGGTTTAATCTGGCCTTTGGACTCTGCCACTTTGCTGAATTTCGCGCCATTTAACGTGGCTACCTGCAGCGCCTGGGCCGGGGTTAAACCGGCTTTGACCAGCAGTTCCAGCTCACCTTGCAAAGTAAAACCGGCCAGTTCGTCAGTTCCTGCCACCACCGGAATGCCGGCTTTGTACATCATGCCGACGAACTCAACCATTTTGGCGTAGGACTTGGCGTAGCGGGCTGCGGTCGCGTCATCCGGAATATCCAGTTCGGCACGAGCATAACCGCGTTGCACATCTGGCGGCAGGTTTTTCACAATGGCGCGCCAGGGTTCACCGACAGTACCGTCGACCTTTTTCAGGAAATCAAAAGTCGCCAGTGTCGGGTCGACTGACAGGTTATTGTCTTTCAGTAATTTGATGAAATCCTGTACTTTTTTGCTTTGCAGGTCCAAATCGGCCACTTGTTTCGCTGGCAGGTAGAAGCGTTCGAGCGTACGGGTATCGGTTTCTGGCTTGACCAGGAAGTTCAGCAGCAACTGGTTGATATGCTGAATTTCGTCAAAACCGGCCGCAATGACATCTTCTGCTTTTAAAAATGCCGGCACATGGCCACTGACGCGCAGGCCGCGACTATGCGCGTAGGCGACAGTGTCTTTTAAGATGGCTTTCGGAAAAGAGTTGTAGATTTTCAGCTGCGGATAACCATGCGCGGCATACCAGTCAATCGCCTGTTTAGCGCCAGCTAAGTCTTTGATCACAAAACCACTGCGTGATGAGTACGGGCTTTCGCCTTCGAGAAAACCAGTCGGCACTATGGTTGGAGCCAGCAATTGGTCGTGAGCAATTTCATCGATCATCAGCTGCATATTGGCGTTGTCGTTACCCATATCGCGCAGTGTGGTCACGCCCGCGGCCAGATGTAATGGGCCTTCCCAGCGTGAAATGTGGCCATGCATATCAAACAAGCCTGGCACTACGATGCGGTTGGCGGCGTCGATTTCATGCTGCACCGGGCTTTGTAGCGAGCCAGCCGGCACTATTGTGGTGATTTTGCCGCGCAGCAGATAAATGTCGCTTGGCGTACCGACCTGCAGCGTGACGCTGTCAAAGATCCGCGCATTGCGCACGACGGTCAGGCCGTGCAGTTCTTTTGGCAGCTCTGTGGCCATTTTTTCCAGCAACTGAGTTTCGGCTTTAAGCTGCAGAGCCAACATCGCATCGGCGTTACCTTGCCAGCCTTCTTCAATCAGTGTCAGATAACCGGGGGCGATACTGGCGAACAGCCGTGGTTTTTCGCCTTTAGTCGCCCAGACAAAATTCGGTTCAAAGCCAACGCCGGTCTGGACCAGCAACTGCACTTGTTGTTTTTCACCGGCATTTTCGACGATGAGCTCGCCAGCAACTTGCTGTTGCAGCGTGCCGCTTGGCAGTAATGGCAGGCTGTTTTTACCGCTTTTGGCCATGGCCGCAATAGCGATAGTGGCCAGCTGCGGCGTACCATCAACGGGCAGATACATCGCATTCTGACTGTATTTGGCGCTGCCTTGTTCTTTGCCGGTACTCCAGCGGGCAGTGCCGCCTTCGACTTTAAAAGTCTCATTGACGACAGAGCCAAAGGTTGTGGCGCCTTTGGCCTGATAGTCGGTGATAAAGCCGTCTTTATTCAGCTTAATGGTCTCGTTAATTTCCGGCCCGCGGCCATTGTCCTTAAAAATAAACCGGACTGAGGTCTCGCCGTTGTCGTTGATATCGACAATCTGCTCACCGGCTTTGACGCCGTTGTCGACCAGAATAGTGTATTTGGTTTGTTCTGCCGCCAACGCCTGCTGGGCAAAAGCCAGCATCGTCAGCAAGCTGAGGGTTTTGATTTTCATTAGATGTTCCCGG
>JAIXSW010000566.1 GCA_027484495.1 Gammaproteobacteria bacterium | reverse complement strand
TTCGAGCTGCTGCCGCTGTAAATAAACGTTATTCACGCAAGTAATTTCCAGCTCGCCACGCGCCGAAGGTTTAATTGATTTGGCAATGTCGACCACCTGATGATCATAAAAATACAGGCCTGTGACCGCATAGGGGGATTTAGGGCGAGCAGGTTTCTCTTCTATCGACAATGCGCGGCCATCAGCGTCAAATTCAACCACACCAAATCGCTCGGGGTCTGTGACTAAATAACCAAAAACAGTGGCGCCTTGTTGCCGGGCCGAAGCCTTTTTCAACTGCTGACTGAAGCCCTGACCGTGGAAGATATTGTCGCCAAGCACCAGACAAACCGGATCGCGACCAATAAAGTCTTCGCCGATGATAAAGGCCTGCGCCAACCCGTCCGGCGAAGGTTGTTCTGCATATTCAAAGCGCACACCAAACTGCGCGCCGCTGCCCAGTAACTTGCGAAAACCTGGTAAATCTTCCGGAGTGGAGATAACCAAAATATCGCGGATCCCGGCCAGCATTAACACGGAGATCGGGTAGTAGATCATCGGTTTGTCGTATACCGGCAACTGCTGTTTAGACACCCCTAAAGTAATAGGATGTAACCGGGTGCCGGAACCGCCGGCTAACACAATACCTTTACGCATTAACAACCATCCTTATGCATATCATGATGACAATACAGCATCACGATATTCGTGAAATGTCTGCGCTAACTGGCTGTGCCAGTCCGGCAGTGACAGACCAAAGGTCTGCTCTAGTTTAGACAAGTCTAATCTGGAATTGGCCGGCCGTTGCGCCGGTGTCGGATATTGTGCGGTGGTAATAGCGCTGAACTGTTGTTCTTGCAATGCCAGCGGCACTCCTGCCTGGCGAGCCATGGTAAAAATAGCATCAGCAAACTGATACCAGTTGGTATAGCCCGCAGCAGCCAGATGATACACACCACTTTTATCGCTGCTTTTATCGCCAATGTAACCATCGTTGGCTTTAGATGATGCCAGCACTTGTTGCAGTGCCAAAGCCGTCACATTGGCGATTAAGCGTGCTGGCGTCGGGGCGCCAAACTGGTCAGCAACCACACTGAGGCTTTCGCGCTGCGCGGCCAATTTCAGCATTGTTTTCATAAAGTTATTGCCACGGGCTGCATACACCCAGCTGGTGCGGAAAATCAGATGGCGCGCACCGCTTTGTTGGATGGCCAGATCGCCGGCCAGTTTACTGGCACCATAGACAGATAAAGGTGCTGTAACGTCATCTTCGCGCCACGGTTGTTCACCTGTGCCCGGGTAAACGTAGTCGGTGGAATAATGCACCAGCCAGCAGTTTAGTTGCCGCGCGATCGCAGCCAGTGCGCCGGGTAAAGCCGCGTTCAGCAGATAAGCCGCGTCCTGCTCGGTTTCGGCTTTATCCACCGCAGTCCAGGCCGCCGCATTGACGATAAGGTCCGGTTGCAATGCCAGCACCTGTGCACTGGTTGCTGCGGTATCGCGAAAATCCACGTCGGCGCGGCTCAGGCAAAACAACTGGCCGAGCGGCGCCAGACTGCGTTGCAGTTCAAACCCAACCTGGCCATTTGGTGCCAGCAGTACAATACGACGCATCAGCATTGCCCTGCCTGCTTTTGTTGATAAGTGTTGTCGAGGATCGCTTGCCACCACGACTGATTCTGCAAATACCACAACACCGTTTTGCGTAAGCCGGTTTCAAAGCTTTCCTGCGGCAGCCAACCCAGTTCATTGGCAATTTTGCCGGCATCGATGGCATAACGCACATCATGGCCAGGGCGATCTTTGACATAGGTGATTAGATCGGCAAAATGTGCCACTCCAGCCGGTTTATGCGGCGCCAGCTCTTCCAGCAACGCGCAGAGTGTCGTGACCACTTCAATATTCTGCTTCTCGTTGTGACCACCAATATTGTAAGTTTCGCCAACTTGCCCAGTCGTTGCCACCAGCACCAAAGCGCGGGCGTGGTCTTCGACATACAACCAGTCGCGAATTTGTTTGCCATCGCCATACACCGGCAGCGGTTTGCCTGCCAGTGCATTTAAAATCATCAGTGGGATCAGTTTTTCCGGGAAATGATAAGGACCATAATTATTTGAGCAGTTGGTCACAAGCGTTGGCAAACCAAAGGTGCGTAACCAGGCCCGCACTAAATGGTCCGACGCCGCTTTGCTGGCTGAATACGGGCTGCTGGGCGCATAAGGCGTGGCTTCGGTGAACAGATCATCAGTGCCGTGCAAATCGCCGTACACTTCGTCGGTCGAAATATGATGGAAACGGAATGCCCCCTGTTTGGCCGCATCGAGTTGCAGCCAATAAGCGCGGGCCGCTTCCAGTAAGGTATAAGTACCGACAATGTTGGTCTGGATAAATTCGCCGGCGCCGGTGATAGAGCGGTCAACATGACTTTCAGCCGCCAGATGCATCACGATATCAGGTTGGTAATCGCTAAATATCTGCTGCAGTTTGTGCGGGTCACAAATATCAGCCTGAACAAACTGATAACGAACAGAAGCTGCCACTGATGTCAGCGAATTCAGATTGCCGGCGTAAGTCAGCTTGTCCAGCACCACCACGTTGTGTGCAGTATGTTCAATCAGATGACGCACCACAGCTGAGCCAATAAAACCGGCTCCACCGGTGACTAAAAAAGTTTTAACAGACACGCATAACCTCTGACTTTAATTCCGGATATAACTGTCACTACCGGTGAAGCAGAACAATTTGTTCCGCAAGCTAAAAACTTTAGACAACAGAGCTGGCAAGCAGCAATGTTAACAACAACCACATGAGTCACATCTGCGATGCCACAGCTGTCGTTTCAAATGTGCAGGCAAATGTTGAGGCTAAAGCACAGACTTCGTAGAGCGACTTAATTTGGCAACACCATTAAAAATAGCAATATAATCATTAAGTTATCACTCAACATATTGCAGTCTTTTGGGGTCGTGATCAGTGCATGCTGCAGCCTGTCTGGCCAGCGGATGATGCACTTTGGGGTTTGTCGGGATCTACAGGGCTTTTTCAAGCGCTCACAATTCCGGCTGTACTCGTCTGCCAGTTAACAATGCCCTGGAACTGGTCACAGCGCTGGCATCCTTCATCCAAATGATTGTCAAACTTCCCTGTAAATCAGCGTCGAAATTGTCTTGCCATCAACGAAAGTGGCTATTCTACTCTTAAATGCCCGTGGTTTTGTAGCCCGCACAGCGCA
>JAIXSW010000590.1 GCA_027484495.1 Gammaproteobacteria bacterium | reverse complement strand
GTGTTTTTGCATAAAGCTGCGATAACTTTGTTTATGCGTAGCGGCTATATCAAAATACTCATCCAGGTTAAACGTCGTACAGTTTGCAAAGCTGAGCTTCTGAAGTTGATATAACTGAATGAGCTCCTGGTACAGGCGAATGGGCGTCGAGCCGGTTGCAAGTCCAAGAACGGGTTTGGATTTATGCACAAGCAAAGCCTGTACCCATTTTGCCGCCTCACGCGCTGCATGTTCAGCATCGTCACAAAGGACTATTTGCATATCTGTCTCTCTAATTTCTCTTGTACTGCCCCTTTTATTCGGGCGTTGTGTTACCCGGCGATTAATCCACGCTGCGAATACCAATAAACGCCCCAGGCATCCGCGTCAGCGCCGTTATCCGGTTTTAACAAAGTAACCTGATAAATAGGGGGTAATTGAGCAATTTTATGTTGGACCAGATAGAACAATGCGGAAAGACCGACACTGCCGCCCATCACCACATATTGGCAACCGGTCCAGGCCTTCGCGTTGGCAATTAATGAGGTTATTGCTGTCGCTGCTTCATCGACGAGCTGAGCCATAGCCGGCACTGACTCTCTTAAAGCAAAGACTTCAGCAGTGGTTACCTGATGTCCAAGCAGCAGTGATGCTCTTTTGGCCAGAGCAGTGCCCGAGGCTATAGCTTCCACACAGTTATCTCGGCCACAATGGCATCGAACCGGGTCACCAGCATGTGGCACCGTCACATGGCCAAGGTGTGCGCAAAAACCATCATCACAAAGTACCAGCTGTCCATTTTGCATGATGCCCCCACCGACGCCTGTTGATACCGTGATATAAACCAGCGTCTCGGTTTTATTGGCAAACAGGCCTTCCCGCTTGAGCACCTGAAATTGAGCATAAGCGGCAGCGGCTGCGTCATTAATGATGGTGAGTGGTAAATTGAATAGCTGCTTAAGCTGTTGTTGCAGCGGTAGTTGTTGTTTTGCAGAAAGAAATCCGATGCTATCGCTTCTAATCTGGCCGGTGCAGGCGACCGCCAGATGCCCCGCCCGTTCGACCCATCCGCTACAAAGCTGATATAAATATTCCGCCAAACCATTCAAGTTGGTATGTACGATCGATTCGACCTTTCGACGTTCGAGTACAATCCCATCCTGGATCAGCATGGCTGAAATTTTAGTGCCGCCCACATCGATGGCTATAGTGGCTTTGTTCATAACGCTGCCTGTTCCACACTTTGCACAAACCAGCCGGTGATATGTTCGATTCGGGTCACCGCCGACCCAACTGTTACAGCCATAGCTCCACTTTGAATAGCTTTGGCTGCGAGCTCGGGAGAGTTATATCTGCCCTCTGCGATGACATGTAGGCCTTTTGCTGCAAGTTCGCTTACAAGTGCCAGGTCCGGGTCTGTCGGCGTGTGCTCACTAAGATATCCTGACAACGTGGTCCCAATGAAAGTACAACCGTGCTCGGCTAACTGAACACCACTGGCAACATCTGCACAATCAGCCATCGCAATGCAGCCGTGGTGATGGATAGCTGCCAGCAAGCGAAGTGCTGACACAGGCCGGATCCGATCCGTGCCGTCAAAGGCGATGATGCGCGCGCCGGCATCCGCCAGCGCTTTTACATCTTCAAGGTATGGCGTAATACGCACCTCACTGTCAGTGAGGTCCCGTTTAATAATACCAACAATTGGCACTGTACAATGCTGAGCAACCAGGCGAACTCGTTTGGCTCCCTCAATACGCAGACCTTTAGCACCACCGGCAACTGCCGCCAGTGCCATCGCCAGCACAATATCGTCTCTATCCATTGGGCTATCAGGCACAGGCTGGCAGGATACAATCAAACTCTGGCCCAGTGCGGCTAGCAGGCTTTGTTCTAACTGAGTATTTTTAAAAGTCATGCGGCCCCCACTGAAGAGCGTTTTTGCGATTCTGCATCAGCTAAGGTTGCAGTGACGGGTCTTTGCATGGTGTAAAGCGTTAGACCAGTCAAATCTTTACGACTTCCAGGTAGGATCAAACTGACCAAATAGCCAAACACGACACAGGAAACAATCCCTATAGTGCAATACAGGTAGCCGTTGGCCAGATTGAACTTCCAGCACAAAACCATGATACTGACGCCAACAACTAACCCAACCATTGCGCCAGTCCCATTCGCCCGGCGTGTCACAACGCCCAGCACAAACAGCCCGCCTAACGCTCCCATAAACATGCCGATGACGACGAAGTAAGTATCCATTAAGGAGCGGATCGCAGGGTCTATAAATACCAGCCCCACCAACGTACCTATTACACCAACAATAAAAGTAAGCCATTGCGCTACACGCATGTAGCCTTGCTCGGTTTTCACCAAATTAAACGGCCGGACAAAATCAGTGACCAAGGTTGTTGCCATCGAATTGATACTGGTTGAAACGGTGGACTGCGCTGCAGCAAAAATACCGGCAATGATCAATCCCGCTAAACCGGCAGGTAACTGGGTGACAATAAAAGTCGGGAAAATTTGGTCAATTTGTTGTGTTGGATTGAGCTCACCAGGATGTGCCTGATAAAACAAGTACAAGCCTGTGCCAATACAGAAGAACAACACCGAAGAGGGGGCTGCAATAATGGCGTTCGCCCAGATAGATTTCTTTGCCGCTTCAGGATCGGGAGTCACCATGTAGCGCTGAACAATGGCTTGGTCTGCCGTGTAGCTCGATAGATTCTGCCCTATCCCGCCAAGGACAATGACCCACAGCGATAACGTTGTGATGCTCCCAGCACTAAAATCGGCGTTAAACAGGGTAAATTTGTCGTCTGCAAAACCAACAGTGACAAATTCAGTCAATCCACCTTCTACACCAGACACCAACATAACAAAACAGACAATGGCTCCAAGTAACAGCACCACAGTTTGCAGAGTATCAGTCCAAATGACAGCTTCGATGCCACCTAATGTGCAGTAAAGCAGGCATAAAACGCCCATTAACAAGACACTCTCAGTCGCTGTAAATGGTGTGATCGCTGCGATGGCGAGAGCTGTCAGAGCCATCACGACCCCCATCCGGCTTAAGTGAAACAACGTAAATAAAGCACTAGCGAAGAGCCGAACACCCAGATTGAAGCGCTTTGATAAATATTCGTAAGCGCTGGTTGCATCAATTTGCCGGAAAAATGGCACTGCCACATAAACAGCAATAGGTGCGACAGCAACGATGGTTAATATCCCAAATAATAGTACCCAATCAGTCTGATAGACGATGGCCGGCAAGGCCATGTAAGTCAGTGAACTGAGCATAGTGGCGTAAATAGAGCAGGCTGCGCCCCACCA
The DNA here is from genome assembly GCA_027484495.1 of Gammaproteobacteria bacterium. Classification (GTDB taxonomy): domain Bacteria; phylum Pseudomonadota; class Gammaproteobacteria; order Enterobacterales; family Alteromonadaceae; genus Pararheinheimera. The sequence goes on along the minus strand of JAIXSW010000590.1, from coordinate 980 downwards.
AGGAATAGACTGTCCGCCACGAAAGAAGTCGTTGGTATCTTTGTTTTTGGTCATGAAATAGAGACCTAACAATACGACGCCCACCAGATAAAGGGTGAGCACCAGCATATTCAGCCAACCAAACTCCTGCCCCTGCTCGGTCACGATAGCTTTATGCAGGACCACTTTATTATCGTGTGCGGTCAGGGATATCAATTCCTGGTTAGCCCACAAGCTTGCCAGTGCAACACCTTTGGGTGGTTCAACTTGCTCGTAAGGCGCCCAGGCGCGGGTGATAGTGTTGTAGTGGAAGGTCTCTCCGGCAGCGGAGACAGCCAACAGATGCGCCTGGCCTAGCGGATACATATCTTTTATCGTTGCTGTTGGTGTATTCAGAGTGGTTAATGGCGTCCAAGCGCCAACTTCAGCTGTTAAATCCAAAGCAAACATCGAAGCCTGTTGGCCCGTGATATGACTATAGAGTTTGTAACCACGACCATCATGCTGCACGGCAAGTAAGATGTTATTGACGCCGTTGACTGGCGGCGCAGCAAGTTCTTGCCATCCAACGGTCGTTGCTCCGGTTAAATTCAGCCTGAAAAAATGCAGCTGATTGTCAGCCGCCGCCATGACGTACAGCTGATCTTTAATCAAGGTCGCAGCAAGCTGAGTTGAGACTATAGGTAAAGCAGGCAGCGCTGTTGCACTTAAATAACGACCATCGTCAGCCAGCGTTAACTGATTTACGGTTGAAGAGTGGATGCCGTCCGTGTGTCCACCAACAATAATAACCTGCTCAGCATAAGAGACCGCTACTGCATATGGTTTGACTAGCACATTGGCTGGTAGCTCAACGGGAAGAAATGCCTGATCTTTTCGGACATACAACAAGTTATGTGGTTGCGATTCTGTACCAGGCAGCAAAATCGTCAGTTCCTGATGTTGCAACAGACTTGCGCCGCTACCGACGGGCCCGTTAAGTACGGCTCCTGCCTGATCGT
>JAIXSW010000324.1 GCA_027484495.1 Gammaproteobacteria bacterium | reverse complement strand
TGTCCTTCGGTGGCCGCTTCTCCGACCGTGAAAAAGACAACGACGTGCAGAGCTGGTGGCAGGCGGTGAAGAACCCGAACGTGGCGAATTACGGCCGCCGTTATGCGCTGGGTGGCGGCTTACAGTCGCCGGATATGTACGGCTTTAACAACTGGGGCGACTTAGTGCAGCAGGCTTTTGGCGGCATCGATAACCGCTCGGCATACAGCAAAACTGACCAGGACCGCATCAACAGCTGGTTCGTCAGCGAGAAAAACCAGGCCGTATATGGCATGGTGCGCTTAAATTCTGAGCTGTTTGGCTTCAGCTACACCGGTAACGCTGGTGTACGCCTGGTTAAAACTGAATCTGAATCAAGCGGTTACCAGTTTAAAGACAGCAAGTATTCGCCGGTCAGCGTCGACCACAGCTATACCGAAGTGCTGCCGTCACTGAACCTGAACTTTGCGCTGACCGATGAAACCCAACTGCGGGTTGGCCTGTCGCGGGCATTAGCACGGCCACCACTGGTCGAAATGCGCACCGGCTTCCAGCTGGATTCACAAAGCCCGGTTAAAACCGGTTCTGGCGGCAATCCGCTGCTGGACCCATTTGTCGCGAACCAGCTGGATATCGGCGTGGAATATTATCTGTCGGAAGATCAGGCGCTGACCGTGTCGACCTTCTTTAAAGACTTAGAAAGCCACATCGGCAGCAGCACCGACAAGCTGAGCTTAGATGGCGTAACTTATGACTTCACCGGCCCGGTCAACGGCGATGGCGGTCAAATCAAAGGCTTTGAAATGATGTATCAGCAGGCGTTTAAAAACCTGCCGGCGCCGTTCGATGGCCTGGGTTTCTACGCCAACTATTCCTACACCGACAGCAACGTCTATGAGTTTGTGCCAAAAGATAATCCGCTGCCGCTGGGTGGCCTGTCTAAAGACGTCGCAAACCTGACGCTGTGGTACTACAAAGCCGGTTTCGACGCCAAAGTGTCTTACAGCTACCGCAGCGGTTTTACCCGGGTTGGCAGCTGGACACCGTCTGAAATCAACAGCATAGACGCAGAAACTACGCTGGATGCCAGTGTGTCCTATGAAGTGAACAGCCAGCTGAAGCTGATGTTGCAGGGCCAGAACCTGACCAACGAAGCCTCAACCTCGTACTTCGACAACGATCCGAGCCGGATCGGCAGCTACCTCGACTGGGGCCGCCGCTTCCTGATTGGTTTCTCGTACTCGATGTAAGCCAAAAGACCACTGTACCGGCTACCGCCAACAGGTAGCCGGTCACAGACTTCGCAACAGCGCCGTCAGGCGCCAACCTCAGACAAGGAACCCGCAATGGCTGAACATCTGCTGCTGACTGGCGCATCCGACGGCATTGGCCGCGCCTTAGCGCTGCAACTGGCCCATGCCGGCTACCGTCTGAGTTTGCAGGGCCGCGATGCGGCCAAACTGGCGGCCACCTGTGCGCAAGTTTTGGCTGTGGCGCCGGCGTCACAGCTGGTGCATCACGCAGCCTTTGATTTAACCGATTCGGCCGCGCTGATTACGTTTTGTCAGCAGGCGGAAGCGGCTTGCCCGGTCGATGGGCTGATTAATTGTGCCGGCGCCAACTTAAGCCGCACGCCGGCGCAAAACCCGGACTGGCCAGCGTTAGAACAGATGCTGGCGCTGAATTTCCGCGTGCCGCTGCTGCTGCAGGAGTGCCTGTTGCCCGGCATGCTGGCGCGTGGTCACGGCACTATTTTGCAGGTGCTGAGCACTTGCGTCAGTTTCGCCAATCCCGGTGTCGCCGCTTACAGCGCCAGTAAAAGTGCGCTGGAAAGCTACAGCAAAGTGCTGAGGCGTGAGCTGCAGGACAGCGGCGTGCGCGTGCTGCATTTAATCCCGGGCGGCGTCGATACCGCTTTTCGTGGCTCAGCGCGGCCTGAGTATTTAGCGCCTGAGCATGTAGCGAGCGCAGCACTGGCCATGTTGCAGGCCCCGGCCGACGCGCACTGGCATGAGCTGGTTTTGCGGCCGCCAGTGGAACGCAACTGGGCTTAGCCGGAGTGCGACTCGCGGAGTGCGACTCGCGGTGCAATTCGCGCGCTCATTGCACCCTACGTTTAACAGCCAATTTTTGGGCAGCCGTAGGGCGAAGCGAAACATATCGGGTATCGCATATCGGGAGTCGCACTCCGGGTATCGCATATCGATAAAACCATATTTTTGTGCAAGGATTTTTCATGACGCGTTTTTTCGTTTCCTCCTCAGCTTTGAGCCTGCTGTTCCTGTGCGGCCAGGTCACTGCTGCGCAACAGACCGCTGTGCCAGACGTGCCTGCGCTGGTTGCGGCTTGCCCGGCCCAGATCCAGACCAAAGCCTGCGATCTGACCGTGCATCATTGGCTGTTCAGCAAAGACCAACATGGCGCCGGCCAGCTGCCTGCTGCAGACGCCGCCTGGGAACTGGTGCGGTTGCCGCATACGCCCAAACGCGAACCGTTGCTGGTCAATGACCAGTGGCAAGGCACCATGTGGTACAAAACCACGCTGCAGCTGCCGGCAAATCCCGATGGCCAGCAACTGTGGCTGCAGTTTGGTGGTGCGATGAATGTGGCCGATGTTTATGTCGACGGCCTGCATTTACGCCAGCACCTCGGCGGGTATCTGCCTTTTAGCATCGATTTAACACCTTATCTGGCGCAACAAGCCAAACGGCCGGAGTCGATTGAGATTTTGGTGCGGCTGGATAACCGCGACCATGCGCTGACCGGCCTTAAACCCTTGCAACAACTCGATTTTAACCCTTATGGTGGCCTGTACCGCCCTGTGACTCTGGCGCTGCGCCCGGCGCTACATATCAGTTCAGAGCAATTAAGCGGCACGGTCGCCGGTGCTGGCGTGGCGGTGAGTTACCCGCAGATCAGCAGCACCACTGCCACTGTTGCGGTCGCGACTGAACTGCAATCTGCAGCTACAGCCGCGCAACCCGCCCGGTTGAAACAACAGATTTTGCACAACGGCAAGCTTATCAGTCAGACACAGGCGCAAGTCAGCCTGCCGGCCGGCAAGCAACAGACTCTGCAGCAGCAACTCACTATCAAAGCCCCACAGCTGTGGAGCCCGCAACAACCGGCGCTGTATCAGCTGGTCACTGAACTGTGGCAGGGCGAACAATTACTCGAGCGGCAACAGCGGAACATTGGCCTGCGCACCATCGCTTTTGATGCGCAGCATCAGCTGCTGTTAAACGGCCAGAAAACCTTTTTACGCGGCGTGAATCGCCATCAGGAATTCCCGCATTTAGGTTATGCCGTAGGGCCTTTGGCCGACGAACGCGATGCTATCCGCATCAAAGCCGCCGGTTTTGATTACGTCCGGCTGTCGCATTATCCGCAGTCCAAAGCCTTTATGGACGCGGCCGACCGCTTAGGCTTGCTGCTGCTTGACGCGATTCCGGGCTGGCAGTATCAGTCGCTGGACCCGGCGTTTGCCGATTTGATGGAACAGAACTGTCGCGATTTAATCCGCCGCAGCCGCAATCATCCGAGCATTCTGGCGTTTGAATGTTCGCTCAATGAAACCGCGATGTCGCCGGCATTAATCCAGCGCCTGCACCAGACGGTGAAGCAGGAAGCGCCCTGGGGAATTTCCGCCGGTTGGATGCCGGGTTTTGATTTGTATCTGCAGGCCCGCCAGCACCGTTTACAGCATTACACAACGCCGACTCAGCCTTATGTGGTGTCTGAATATGGCGATTGGGAGTATTACGCACAGGACGCCGGTTTTGCCCAGCACCAGTGGCAGGGGTTAAAAGCGGAAGCGCGCACGTCACGGCAGTTACTGTCAGCCGGTGAAACCCGCCTGCTGCAACAAGCCACCAATCTGCAGGAAGCGCACAACGATAACCTGCGCACGCCAGCTTTTGCTGACGGTTATTGGGTGATGTTTGACTACAACCGCGGCTACGCCAATGACCTGGAAGCCTCGGGGCTGATGAGCATCTACCGGCAGCCGAAATACAGCTATTACCTGTTCCAAAGCCAGCGCCCGGCCAGCGAACAATCCGCGTTGTATGCATCAGGCCCGATGGTGTTTATCGCCAGCGACTGGACCGGGGAAGGTCTCGCTGCGCAGAGATCTGCCAAAGTGCGCGTGTTTAGCAATGCCGAACAAGTGGCGCTGTACTTAAACGGCACGCTCATCGACACCCGCAAAGCGCAGCGCGCGGCAGGACAAAACTCGATGACTGACCGGATGGCCCAACCTCCGGTGGAGTTCAGTCTGCCGGCCTTTGTACCAGGCACTCTCGAAGCTAAAGCGCTGATCGACGGCAAGGTTGTGGCAACCCATCAGGTCCACACACCAGGTCCGGCCGCAGCCATCCAAATTCAGGTCGACACCACAGGCCCGGCCCCGGCTGCCTTTGATGAAGTTTTTGTCCAAGCACAGCTGGTCGACAGCAAAGGCAACCCACTGCGTTCAAGCGGTGTCACGCTGAATTTCCACAGTAACGAACTTGATATCGTCAATCCGGAACCCGTGGTCACCGAGCGCGGTGTCGGCGTGGTGTTGGTAAAAACCGGTGCTGCGGGCCTCAAAGGCCGCCTGACGGTCACTGCAGCCGGGCTGCCGGCAGCGACTATTCAATTCTAACGGAGAGAAACGGATGAAAATCCTGCTAACCGGCGGCGCCGGTTATATCGGTTCCCATACGGCGCTGGCGTTGCTGGCGCGCGGCCATCAGCTGGTGCTGGTGGACAATTTCAGTAACAGCCAGCCGGAGGTATTAAAACGGCTGGCCCATCTCAGTGGCAAAAGCAATGGCGAAAACAGTGGCAAAAGCAGTAGCGAAAACGCTGCAGCCTTTAGCTTCCAGCAGCTGGATATCTGTGACGCCGCAGCGCTTGGTGCCGTGTTTGCAGAACACACAACTGACGGTCAGAGCTTTGATGCGGTGATCCACTTTGCCGGCTTAAAAGCCGTTGGCGAATCAGCACGGGAACCGCTGAAATACTATCAGCACAATGTCGCCGGCACTGTAACCTTGCTGCAACTGATGCAGCAGTATCAGGTGAACTGCCTGGTGTTCAGCTCCTCAGCGACCGTCTATGGCGACCCGCAAAGCCTGCCTTTGACTGAGCAGTCGCCAACCGGTCCGCAAAGCGTCTATGGCCGCAGCAAGTTTATGGTGGAACAAATTCTGGCGGATTATTGCGTCGCCAATCCGGCCTTTTCTGCGGTGGCGCTGCGCTATTTCAACCCGGTCGGTGCGCATCCTTCAGGCATGCTTGGTGAAGATCCGCAGGGCATTCCGAACAATCTGCTGCCTTTTATCAGCCAGGTGGCTGTCGGCCGGCGCGACCAGCTCACCGTGTTTGGTAACGACTATCCGACCGTCGATGGCACCGGCGTGCGTGATTATATCCATGTGCTGGATTTGGCTGACGGCCATGTCCGCGCACTGGAACAGTTACAACATCAGCCTGGTCATCACCTGTTTAACCTCGGCACGGGCCAGGGCTACTCGGTGCTGCAGATGGTTGACGCCTTTCGTCAGGTGTCTGGCCACCCGGTGCCACTGACGTTTGCACCGCGTCGCCCCGGTGATGTCAGTGCCTGTTATGCCGATGCCGGCAAAGCACTGCAACAACTGGGCTGGCAAGCCCAACTGAATTTAACCGATATGGTCAGCGACACCTGGCGCTGGCAACAACTGAACCCGCAGGGCTATCACACCAGCCATCACCCTGCGGCCGATGCAGAGGAAAACGCTGATGTCTGATTTGAATTTTGCGCCTGCGCACACTGCTTTTGATCCAGTGGAGCATCCGCATCGCCGGCTGAATGCGCTGACCGGTGACTGGGTGCTGGTGTCGCCGCACCGCGCCAAACGGCCCTGGCAAGGTCAGGTCGAAGCGGCCGACAACAGCGTGCAACCGTCCTATGACGAAACTTGTTATCTGTGCCCGGGTAATGTGCGCATCAATGGCGCGCACAACCCAGAATACCAGGGCCCTTTTGTGTTTCAGAACGACTTTGCCGCACTGAATACCCAGACACCGGATGCCAGTGTTAATCAGGAAGATTTGCTGCAATTGCACTCTGAGCAAGGCTGTAGCCGGGTGATCTGCTATTCACCGGATCACAGCAAGACGCTGCCGGAACTGTCAATCAGCGAAATTCAGGCCGTGATCCAGTGCTGGATCCATCAGTATCAGGATCTGTCACGCGACTATGGCTGGGTGCAAGTGTTTGAAAACAAAGGCGCCATTAACGGCTGTTCTAATCCGCATCCACATGGCCAGATTTGGGCCAGTAAAGGCATCCCGACTCTGCCGGCACGCGAAGATGCCCAGCAAGCGGCCTATTTAGCCAAACATGGCAAGAACCTGTTGCAGCGTTACAGCGAACTGGAGCTGGCAGACCGCTCCAGACTGGTGCTGGAAAATGCCGACTGGCTGGTCGTGGTGCCGTATTGGGCCAGTTGGCCTTTTGAAACGCTGCTGCTGCCAAAACGCGTGGTACAGCATCTGGAACAATTAACCGACGCGGAACAACAGAGCCTGGCAGAAATTCTGCAGGCGCTGACCATCCGTTACGACAATCTGTTCCAGTGTTCTTTCCCTTATTCGATGGGCTGGCATTGTGCGCCTTATGGCACTGCCAGCGATACAACCACCAGCTCAGCCACTGACAATGGGCATTGGCAGCTGCATGCGCATTTTTATCCGCCGCTGCTGCGCAGCGCCAGCGTGAAAAAGTTTATGGTAGGGTATGAAATGCTGGCCGAAACTCAGCGTGATATGACCCCGGAACAAGCCGCAGCCCGCTTACGCGACCTGCCTAACGTGCATTACAAGAAAGCAGCAAAAGGAGTGACGGCATGAGTTTGGCCGGCGATCTTCAGGATCTGATCACAGCAGTATTCCACCGCGAATTTGGCCGCGCGCCAACACAACTGTTCAGTGCGCCAGGTCGCGTCAATCTGATTGGCGAGCATACCGACTACAACGACGGCTTTGTGCTGCCTTGTGCTATTCAGTTCGAAACCGTGCTGGCGAGTGCTCTGGTGCCGGGTTCGAGCCAAATCCGCATCTTCGCTGCGGATTATCAGGAACTGCATATCATTGATTTAACTGAAACTGTTCAACCGGTTTCTCACCCACGCTGGGCCAATTATGTCCGCGGTGTCGTCGCTGGCTTGCAACAACGCGGTCTGGTGTTGCCGGGCTGTGACCTGGTGGTGGGCGGTAACGTGCCGCAAGGCGCCGGGTTAAGCTCGTCGGCGTCATTAGAAATGGTGTTGGGCCTCGGTCTGAGTACGCTCGCAGCTAGCCCATTATCCCCGCGCGACAACGCGCTGAACGGCCAGCAAGCGGAACATCAGTTTGCCGGTTGCCAATGCGGCATTATGGACCAGCTGGTTAGCGCCGCAGGGGAAGCCGGTCAGGCGTTGTTGCTCGATTGCAGAAGCCTGGAATATCAGACCGTGCCGATGCCGGCATCACTGCAGGTGTTAATCATTCATTCCAACGTCAAACGCGGTCTGGTCGACAGCGCCTACAACGAACGCCGTGAACAGTGCGAAGCGGCCGCGAAGTTTTTTGGCGTCAAAGCGCTGCGCGACGTGACGCTAGCTCAGCTCGAAGCGGCACAAGCACAGCTCGACCCGCTGATTTATGCCCGCGCCCGCCATGTGATCAGTGAAAACAATCGCACTGAAGCCGCTGCTGTGGCGCTGAAAAGCGGTGATATCAAAACTTTAAGTGCACTGATGGCGCAGTCGCACCAATCGATGCGCGACGATTTTGCCATCACGGTACCCGCCATTGATTTTCTGGTGGCTGAAGTTGCTGCGATCTGCGGCGAGCGCGGTGGTGTGCGGATGACCGGTGGTGGTTTTGGCGGTTGTGTGGTGGCTTTATTACCGGCCGATTTAGTCGAGCCGGTGTGTCAGCACTTAAGCCAGGTCTACCCGGCAGCGCATCAGCTGGAACCGACTTTTTATCTGTGTCAGGCCAGTGCCGGAGCGCGCGCTTTATGAGTACGCGCTTAGTCGATCAGATCACGCCAGCGGCAGACGCACTGATACCTCGCGCTATTGCCTGCAGCAACGGTCTGACCGTGACGGTGTTGCCATATGGCGGTCGTATTCAGAGCATCAAACTGCATGGTCAGGAACTGACCCTGTCACAGGCTGATCCGGCGTTTTATCTGACCGACAGCGCCGCGCTCGGCGCCAGTGTTGGCCGCTATGCCAACCGCATCGCCAACGCCGCTTACACCGACAGCTGCGGCGCGACGTGGCCCTTGAATGCCAGTCAGCCGCCGCATTGCCTGCATGGCGGCGAGCAAGGTTTTGCGCAGCGGGTCTGGACTGTGCTGGAACACAGTGCCGACAGCTTGCTGCTGGAACTGGTCAGCCTGAATGGTGACCAGGGTTTTCCCGGCACTTTGACCGTGCGCCAGCTGCTGCGGGTCGTCGATACTTTAGATTCCACAGGCCAACCGGCCGGCGAATTACAGCTTTGTTTCACAGCCAGTACGGACGCTGAAACGGTCGTGAATCTGACCAACCACTGTTACTTTAACCTGGCACCACAACAAACAGTGGAAGCGCTTGCAGCGCATCAGTTAGAGTTAATGGCCGAACAATATCTGGCAGTCGACGCGAGCGGCATTCCGCTGCCGGACACGTTCCGACCTGTGGCCGGGCATCAGTTTGATTTTCGCCAGGCCAAAGCGGTTGGACCTGTGTGCCGGCAAACGGCAGATTTACCACATGGATTAGACCACTGCTTTGTCTATCCTGTTGTTGCCGGGTCGCCAGCGCGGGACACTAAGGACACTATCCCGCTGCGGGCACGGCTGCGTTACAACAGTGACGGCAGCATGCGCACACTAGAACTACGCAGCACACAGCCGGGCGTACAGGTCTATGTTGGTACTTATTTGGGTTCACCTTTTGCGCCATTTCAGGGCATCTGTTTAGAAGCGCAAAATTTCCCGGATGCACCAAACCGCGCTGATTTCCC
>JAIXSW010000387.1 GCA_027484495.1 Gammaproteobacteria bacterium | reverse complement strand
CTGGGCTCGAACCAGTGACCCTCGCCTTGTAAGGGCGATGCTCTCCCAGCTGAGCTAAGCATCCCGGGAATATCACACGACAACGTTATGGTGGATGCTACTGGGATCGAACCAGTGACCCTCGCCTTGTAAGGGCGATGCTCTCCCAGCTGAGCTAAGCATCCGTCCTAACGTTCGGCGGTCATTATAGGGACCGGGCTTTTTGTGTCAATAATATTTTGAGATATTACAGCCGGGTGCTGCAAAAGTAGGCGTTTTACCGGCGATTGCACAGCATTTGCACAAAGCCTTTGCTGAGAACGACCAAGAAGCTGGTCGTCGCGTCGAACGGATAGCCCGCGGTCAGAATGGCAGACAAAACACTGTCAATATTGCTACAATAGCGCCCATTTTTCGACAGACCTTCTGGAAGCCTTATGTCTACTGTGACCCGTTTCGCCCCAAGTCCTACCGGTTACCTGCACGTCGGCGGTGCCCGTACTGCGTTATACAGCTGGTTATATGCCAAAAAAACTGGCGGCAAGTTTATTCTGCGCATTGAAGATACTGATATGGAACGCTCCACTCAGGCCTCTGTAGACGCCATTATGGACGGGATGAACTGGCTGGAACTGGACTGGGATGAAGGTCCGTATTATCAGACTAAACGCTTTGATCTGTATAAAGAAGTGGTTGCCCAGCTGCTGGCGGAAGGCAAAGCCTATAAATGTTTCTGCACACCGGAAGAAGTCGACGCGATGCGTGAAGCACAAATGGCTGCCGGCGAAAAACCAAAATATAACGGCATGTGGCGGGAGCGCACCGACCATCCGGCCGACAAACCGTTTTGTATTCGTTTCAAAAACCCGCTGGATGGTGTCGTGGTCATCGACGACATGATCAAAGGCCGCATCGAAGTCGCCAACGCTGAACTCGATGATCTGGTGATCGCACGCAGTGACGGTACACCAACCTATAACCTGACCGTCGTCGTCGACGACTGGAAAATGGGCGTGACCCATGTTATTCGTGGCGACGACCACGTCAACAACACGCCGCGGCAGATGAATATTCTGGCCGCTTTGGGTGCGACGTTACCGAAGTATGCGCACGTGCCGATGATTCTGGGCGATGACGGTAAACGTCTGTCTAAGCGTCATGGCGCTGTCGGTGTGATGCAGTACCGTGACTACGGTTTCCTGCCGGAAGCGCTGTTGAACTATCTGGTACGCCTTGGCTGGTCACACGGCGACCAGGAGATTTTCAGCCGCGACGAGCTGGTTGAACTGTTTGATTTATCAGCCTGTAACCGCGCACCTTCAGCCTTTAATACCGAAAAACTGCTGTGGTTAAACCAACACTATATCCGCACGTCGCCGGTCGCCCATGTGGCGAAACACCTGCAGTGGCATGTCGAAGATCAGAAACTGGATATCAGCAATGGGCCAAGTCTGGAACAGCTGATTGCCGTGCAGGGCGAGCGGGTGAAAACGTTAAAAGAAATGATCGAAGTCAGCCGCTATTTCTACGAAGACTTCAGTGCTTTTGAAGAAAACGCCGCGAAAAAACACCTGCGCCCGGTTGCTGCTGAGCCGTTAAAAGCCGTGCAGGCGCACCTTGCTGCACTGACTGAATGGACGGCAGAAGCGGTGCATGGCGCCATCAACGGTGCCGCCGAAAGCTTAGGCTTAGGCATGGGCAAAGTCGGCATGCCGCTGCGCGTAGCTGTAACTGGTGGCGGCAATTCGCCCTCACTGGATGTCACTTTAGCCTTGATTGGCAAAGACCGTTGTCTGGCGCGCATTGACCTGGCGCTGGCCTTTATCGCTGAGCGCGGTGAAGCTGCATAATCGATCATTTGCAGGCGAAAATACGCCCGGATAAAGCCAGTCAGTGACTGGCTTTGCTATTTCTCAGGCAGCAAGACTGCCGCTGTTTATTTAAAAGAGTGTGTTGTGAAGCAGTTTTTATCGTTGGTAATTTTGACGGCTAGTTTGTATTTGGCACCGGTCCACAGCAATGCTGCAGAGCTGGAAAATAATGTGCAGGCCATCCCGCTTGGCCAATCCGCGTTGCCGCAGGAAAAACTGCGCTCCGGCCAGACCTATCAGCAATTAAAGGAAAATGCGTTCTCGACTGAATCTGCCTTCGGTGGTGACAAGGTCCAGACCATAGATCCGGATAAAGTCTGGGGTGGTGATGTTGAACTCGGCTTAGTGCTCAGTAGCGGGAACACCCAATCGACAGCTATTCGCACCAACGCCGAGCTGATGCACGAATTGACCGATTTCCGTAACAAATACCTGATCCAGACTTTGATCCAGCGTAATAGTCAGTTCGACGAAGCGACCGGTGACAAAACCCGCTATACCACGGCGCAACGGGTCAATCTGGTCGCGCAAAGTAACTATAAGTTTTACCAGAGTGAACACAGTATCTTCGGCCGGGCATCTTATTTAAACGACCGCTTTGGTGCTTTTGAAGAGCAGGGCTCTTTGGCGGCCGGTTATGCGATGCGGGCTTACCAGCAAGGTGATGATTACCTTGATTTGGAAACGGGTCCTGGTATCGCTTATCAGCAGACCAGCGATAAAAACACCAGCAGCGGTATGATTTGGTGGGTCGCGGCGAACCTTGATTATCACTTAACTGAAAGCAACAGTTTCCGCCAGGCGCTGGAATGGTCGGTATCGCTCGATGGCAAAAACTCCAGCTGGCAAAGCCGCTCCAGCCTGACGTCACAGGTCAATGGCCGGTTGTCGATGCGGTTGAATTTCACTGTTAAATACGATTCAAACCCGGGGCAATTCAGGCAGAAGACCGATACTGAAACTTCAGCAACGCTGGTGTATTCGTTCTGATGCGCGCGCTGTTGGGGTTTAGTCTGATGTTGATGAGCGCAGCCAGTAGCGCAGCGGCGGATGCTTACCATTGGTTACTGTCGGACCGTTACCAGCAGCAACCGACCGACTCTGTCCTCAGCATCAACTTTAAAAATCCGCAGCAGGTGCTGCTGAACCTGACGTTTCATGTTGACGATGAATGGCGGGATGTACCGGCCGAAACCATGCGTGATGAGTTTATTGATGGCTTACTGGCGGTACCCGGAGTGAGATCCGGCCGGCGTTTTGTGCTGAAGCTACCAGCGAAAACGCTGGGAAAACGCCAAATTCCGGCGCGGGATTTCTATTGTCAGGACTGGCAGGGGCCAGGCCTGAATAAAGGCAGTAAGCAGATTGGCCGGATTTGTGTGCTGGCGCAGCAGGCACTGCGGGTGGTGGTCAGTCTGAATAGCCCCGCGGCGCAGGCAAAAAGCGCGGCAGAAGATTATCAGCTGGCATTGTCGAGTTTAAGTTTAGATTGGGACGCGCTGGTGCAGCTGCGCGATAGTCAGCCTTAACTTCAAACAGTTGTTGCATGATGATTCGTGGTGGGTGTCGCTATGCCCGAGCACCTTACACCTGCCGGAGCAAAGTGTAGGGTGCAATGAGCTTGCGAATTGCACCGATAAATGTCGACAGTATTAGTGCAAGACCCGCGCTTTTAACGTACCGGGAATGGCTTTCAGTTCGTTCAATGCCTGTTCCTGATCATCGCTATCGATATCAATCACCACATAGCCAATTTCCGCATTGGTTTGCAGGTACTGACCTGAGATGTTGATGCCATGACGGGCAAAGGCTTCGTTGATTTTGGT
>JAIXSW010000567.1 GCA_027484495.1 Gammaproteobacteria bacterium | reverse complement strand
CATCGACTTCATCAAAAATCAGCGTAGGCGTTGTGACCTTGTCTGCCAGGATCACCTGTACCGCCAGACTGATGCGCGACAACTCACCGCCGGAAGCCACTTTATGAAGCGGCTGCAGCGGTTGGCCCGGGTTGGTGCTGACCAAAAACTCAATCTGATCCCAGCCATTCCCATTGGCGCGCTCTGGTGCCTGCGGCTGGATATCAATAAAAAAGCGGGCGTTATGCATGCTGAGCTCGGCCATACTGCTGGCGATCCGGGCGGACAGCTCCAGCGCAGCCTGTTGCCGGCTGACACTGAGTTGTTCCGCCGTGCTGCTGAATTCGCGCAGCGCTTGCTGAATATGCAATTCCAGTTCGACTAAGCGTTCGTCATCGCCGGCTAACGCCTGCAATTGCTGGCTAAGCAGCTGGTGATGCAGCGCTAGTGTGTCTGGTGCGATCTGGTGCTTACGGCTCAGATTCAGCCACTGACTGAGGCGCTGGTCGATTTCAAGTAAGCGCTCCGGATCGATTTCAACCCGCTGCGCATACCGGCGCAGTTCGCGGCTGGCTTCTTCAATTTGGACCAATGCTTCCTGCAGCATCTGCTCGATGGGGCTCAGCTGCGCATCGACAGCAGCACTGTCGGTCACGGCAAAACAAGCCTGGCGCAACATGGCAAAAGCATTGGACTCGTCGTTGTCATACAGCAACTGCAACGCGAGTTCACTGCTTTGGATCAGGCCCGAGCTGTGGCTGAGCCGCTGATGTTCGGCTTCAAGCGCTACGAATTCATCTTCTTGCGGCGCAAACTGGTCGAGCTCTGCCACCTGATATTCCAGTAATTGACGCTGTGCTTCGCGTTGTTGCTGATTTTGTTGCAGAGCCTGATATTCGCTTTTCAGCTGCTGGGCTTGTTTCCAGCGTTGTTTACATTGACTGAGTAATTCCGGATGCGCGGCAAAGGCATCCAGTAACTGGCGTTGATAGTCGCTTTTCAATAGTTGCTGATGGGCATGCTGGCCGTGAATGCTGAGCAGATATTGGCCCAAGGCTTTTAATTGCTGCGCCGGTACCTGCACGCCATTGATATAACCGCGCGAGCGACCTTCATGACCAATGACCCGCCGCACGATACATTCCTGACCCATCGCCAGATCTTGCTCCGCCAGCCACTGTTGTGCGGCCGGTAACGCACTGATATCAAAAGTGGCGACCAGATCGGCTTTGTCAGCGCCTGGCCGGACGGCCAGACCGTCGGCCCGTTCGCCGAGGCACAATGCCAGGGCATCGAGGGAAATTGATTTGCCGGCGCCGGTTTCGCCGGTGATGGTGGTCATCCCGGCTTGCCATTCGATTTCAAGGGCTCGGACTATCGCGAAGTTACTGATGTGGAGATGGGTCAGCATGTCAGTTCCAGTCATGGCGGATAATGACTGTTAATTTATACAGTGTTTTTCAGGCTGACAAGCTGCATTGCGAAAAAATTTATAAAGTGATGATTCACAACGATTAATAGAGTTTTGAACCCCAGCCAAGCTTATTGCGCAAGACGTGGAAATAGCTGTAGCCCGGTGGATGTACCAGAAACAGTGGCTTCGGATGCTTGCGGATGACAATTTCATCGCCCGGCATCACCGCCAGGATCACGTGACTGTCGCAGCTGATCTGCAGGTGGGCATCATTGCTTGGCGCCACTTTTAAGCGGATCTCGCTGGTACCGGCAACGACCAGCGGCCGGCTGCTCAGCGTGTGCGGGAACATTGGCACCAGGCTCATCGCGTCCAGCTCAGGCGTCAGGATCGGGCCACCACCGGACAATGAATAAGCGGTAGAACCGGTCGGTGTGCTGACAATCAGGCCATCGCTGCGTTGGCTAAACACAAATTCGTTATTGATATAGGCTTCAAATTCAATCATATGCGCGACTTTGTCGGCATGCAGTACTGCTTCGTTGACCGCGCTGTTACTGCTTTTGATTGCATCATTGCGATGCACTTCGATTTCGAGCAAATTGCGTTTTTCGGTGACAAACTGGCCGGCGAGGACTTCCGACAGCGGTAGTTGAAAACTCTCCGGGGATAAGTCGGTCAGGAAACCAAGATTGCCGCGGTTGACGCCAAGCACCGCCACGCCAAACCGTGCCAACACCCGCGCTGCGCCGAGCATATTGCCATCACCACCGACCACAATCGCTAAATCACATTGTTTGCCTAAATCGACCAGATCAGCCGCTTCAACGGCCGGCAGTCCAAGCGTTGCGGCCACGCGTTCTTCCACCAGAATGCGGACATCATATTTACACAGGAAGTGATACAGACTGACCAACGTGTGGTTAGCGCCTTGATGATTGGGTTTGCCGATAAGGCCAATGGTGCGAAAACTCGGAGTCATGCAGGACATTCCGCTTGCTGCTTATCGGCCGAGTATACAAAGCCGGGGCGGTGGCTGCCAGACTTTCCTGCAGCGCAGTGCCTGGCCAGGTCCGCTGGATGTCTATTTGCCGGCTGCGCTGGCAGCAAATCAGATCATTGATTTTTTCGGTTATATCCCCACTATAGATGAGTGTTTTATTCCTAACGAGCAACAAACCAGATGCTGAGCCGGCCCGAGCTGATCCTGAAACTGATCGTTGAGCAGTACCTGAGTGATGGAGCGCCGGTATCGTCGAAATTTATTTCCGAGCAGGGCGGGCTGCAGGTCAGCTCTGCCACAGTGCGCAATACCATGGTACAACTCGAGCAGATGGGGTTGATCCGGTCGCCGCATACCTCGGCCGGCCGCGTGCCGACCACGCAGGGGATCCGGCTGTTTATCGATAAAATGTTGCAGCTCGAAGCAGTACCACAGCGTTGGCTCAATGAAATTCAGCAGACTTTGCTGCCGCAATTGCCACCGTCGGTGCTGATCCAGCGCGCCGGACAGTTGCTGGCGAACTTAACCGGTCTGGTCAGCCTGCTGAGTCCACCAAAAGCTGGTGGCCGCGTGATCCGTCAGGCGGAGCTGGTGCGGCTGGCAATGGACAAATTGCTGTTGGTGGTCATTGATGCCGAAGGCGACGTGTTACACCGCGTGCTGGCGCAAAATGCCGATATCCCGCAACAAACGTTAAGTCGCAGCCTCTGTGTGCTGAATGCGGCGCTGTGTGGACAATGCTGGCCGGATGCGATTGGCCGGCTGGCGCTGATGGCGCGCACCGAGGGCGGCGATACCGAACGCTTGCTGCTGGACGTGATGGCGCAGCTCAGTCTGGACGAGATGCAGCAGAATCAGCCGCTGGTGTATGGTCAGCATCATTTATTACAGGAAGCCGAGCATCAGCCTGATGCCGCTTTGCAGCAAGTGGTGCAATTGCTCGAGCAGCCAGCTTGTTTGCTGCAGATTTTAGCGCCGGTATTACAGGACCAATGCACCAAATTAATTTTGGGACGCGAGTCGGGGATCACAGAACTGCACAATGTCAGCATCATTGCGCTGCGCTATCAGGCCGAGCCACATCGCGTGCTGGCGTTGCTGGGTCCGAGCCGGATGCATTACGCGCATTTAATTCCTTTGGTCGAAGCGGTTGGATTGCAGTTATCAAAGCACTTGAATCAGCCGTGACAATCCCCATAATAGCCGCATTCATTTCGGAGTAAGTAAGCAATGAACGAACAAGACAAGGTACAAAGCGCGGAACAAGCAACGCAAACAGAGCAGGAACAAGTGCAACTGTCTGATGAGCAACAGATTATCGCTAAACTCGAAGCCGAGCTGGAAAAGGCAAAGACCACAGCGGCTGAACAGACCGATTTAGCGCTGCGGGTGCGGGCTGAAGCTGAGAATATGAAACGTCGTGCGGCGCAGGACGTGGAAAAAGCACATAAATTCGCGCTGGAAAAATTTGCCGGCGATTTATTACCGGCACTGGACAACCTGGAACGCTCGTTAGGCTTTATCGATCCGGCCAATGAAGCGGTTAAAGCGCTGGCCGAAGGCGTAGAACTGACGTTAAAAGGCTTGATTGATACTGTTGCCAAATACGGCGTACAGCAAATTGACCCACAGGGTCAGCCATTTAACCCGGATTTCCATCAGGCGATGTCAATTCAGCCAAATGCTGATCTGGCGCCAAATACGGTTATTTTCGTTATGCAAAAAGGCTATGAGCTGAATGGCCGTTTATTGCGCCCGGCGATGGTCGGTGTGTCGAAAAAGCCGGATTAACCGCTCGCTTACTTTGTAAGCCAGCGCCATGCGTTGAGAAAAACCAGCTTCGGCTGGTTTTTTTATTCGCCGCCATCCATGGCGCTCACCTTACAGGCCAACGCGCTGCATTGTTAAAAACCGCTCCTCGCGGTTTTTTATTCGCCGCCATCCATGGCGCTCACCTTTTAGGCCAACGCTATGCGTTGTTAAAAACCGCTCCTGGCGGTTTTTTTATCTGCGTCGTTGCTTATGTTGGGAAAAATGCGGGTATTATCAGCAAGATCGAATACAAGGAATATCTGATGGAATTGATGTCCACGGCCACGCCGATGCCGTTGCAGTTGCCCCCATGTGCATTGTTGATCAATGGTCAATGGCGGCAAAGCAGTCGCAGTTTTGCTGTCGTCAATCCGGCCGATGGTCAGGTGCTGGCTCAGGTTGCTTCGGCCTCGCTGGACGATGCCGCAGAGGCCCTCTGCGCAGCGACCAGCGCTTTTGCCCAGTGGCGGCGCAGTACCGCCACTGAACGAGCGCAATTATT
>JAIXSW010000276.1 GCA_027484495.1 Gammaproteobacteria bacterium | reverse complement strand
CGGATATCGCACAATTGGCGTTTAACGAGTTGTCGCGCAGGGGCAGTTACCGGCTCTAGTGCCGATGTTCAACGGGTCACCAGCTCGCCCAGCGTGCATCTGCGGTCTTGGGCTGTTCGCACTGCTGAGTTCAGGCTTTACCCGCTTTTGCTATTTTTGTTTGCGAGAGCAATGCATCGACCACCTCCATTAACTTCTGGCTTTAGCGCAAAGTCAGAGGCTGTGGTTTGTTTGAGCCTTACCAAGTCAGTGGTTTCCCAGTGCGTTTTCTGTCTCAGCTGACCTGATCAAGTGGTACTGAAACCGAACCATCATATGGATAGGCGTGACAACGCACATATCCGCTTGATACAGGCTGCTATCGTTGCCACAAACAACGCTGACCAGCGCTGTTACAGCGGGGTGTTGGCAATGCATAAAACGCAAAATCGGCTGGTTGAACCGCCTGCTTTAAGCAGCGATGCAGCGAGCCCGGCGGCAGGTCTGTCCGCTGCAGCCGCTGCTTTAAAACTGGCGGCCGATGGCCCGAATGAGCTGCCCGGCAACGCACCCACATCGAATCTGCAGCTGTTGCGCCAGGTGCTGACTGAGCCGATGTTTCTGATGTTACTGGCCGCCGGCTCTATCTATTTCGCGCTGGGCGATCGTACCGAAGCGATATTGCTGCTTGGCTTTGTCGTGCTGGTGATAGCTCTGACGTGGCTGGAACAGCGCAAAACGCAGCGCACGCTGGAGTCGTTGCGTGATTTGTCGGCGCCGCGGGCGCTGGTGATCCGGGATCAACAGACGCTACGCATTGCTGCCCGCGATCTGGTGTGCGGCGATATCATCATTTTGCGTGAAGGCGATCGGATCGCCGCTGATGCCACGTTATTATCGGGACAACTCGCCGTCAATGAGTCGCTGTTAACCGGTGAAGCGATGCCGGTACAGAAAATGACCCGGCAGCAACACCAGGATGCCAACGAATCGGCGCAAGCTTCTGCCGGGGCGGCTGCTGATGCTGCTGCCGATGCCAGTACATTATTTGCCAGTACTGTGGTTGTCAGCGGGCTGGGGCAAGCGGTGGTGCATGCGACGGCGGGTGCGACTGCTGTTGGTCAGATCGGTAAAGATCTGGCGAAGAGCCAAATTCAACCTTCGGCGCTGCAAACCGCATCCGGCCAGTTGGTGCGCCGGCTCGGTGCGCTGGCACTAGTGATTGCCCTTTGTCAGGTGTTGCTGACCTGGTGGTGGGACCAACAGCCGCTGTTGCCTAGTCTGCTGTCTGGAATTGCGCTGGCGATGGCGATTTTGCCGGAAGAAATTCCGGTGATCCTGACAGTCTTTTTGGCGATGGGCGCCTGGCGTCTGGCGCAGCAACAAGTATTGACCCGCCGTGTCGCGGCAGTGGAGTCGCTCGGTGCCGTGTCGGTGTTGGCGGTAGATAAAACTGGCACTTTGACCTTGAATCAGATGCAGGTGGCTGCGCTGGCGATCCCAACGGGGCAAGACAGTGCGGAACTGTTTAGTCCAGAAGATGCGAAGTTCCTGCCGGAAACCTTTCACAGCCTGACCGAATTCGCCATGCTGGCGACGCCGGGCGACCCATTTGATCCTATGGAACAAGCCATTCAACAATTCAGTGATCGTTGGTTAGCTGGTACTGAACATGTGCGGGATGGCCGCCAACCCGAACGGGAGTATCCACTCAGTACCGATATTCTGGCGATGACCAAAGTCTTTGCCGGCAATACCCCGCAGCAATACGTACTGGCGGCGAAAGGCGCCCCGGAGGCGATTGCCGACCTTTGTCATTTAGCGCCGGCACAGTGTGCGCAGATCCAAACGCAGGTCCACGCCATGGCTGAGCGCGGCTGGCGGGTGTTGGGTGTGGCCCGTGGTCTGTGGCAACAACAAAACGGTCGGGACAGCGGCTGGCCTGAAAGCCAGCATCAGTTTGAATTCAGTTTTTGTGGTCTGGTTGCGCTGGCCGATCCGCCAAGGCCAGAAGTACCGGCTGCGATTGCGGAATGTCGTCAGGCTCCGGTAAAAGTACCCTGCTGAATTTTGTCGGGCTGCTGGACCGGCCTACGGCCGGTACTGTCAGCATTTGCGGTCAACTTACGCAGGGCATGGCAGATCGGGCGCTGACCCAATTGCGTGGCCATCGGATCGGCTTTGTTTTTCAGTATCACCATTTGCTCAGTGCCTTTACCGCGCTAGAAAATGTGTTGATGCCATTGCTGGCCGATGCCGGCACCGTCAATCAGCAGATGGTGCAGCGCGCCACGGATCTGTTGGATCAGGTCGGGCTGCATGCTTATCTGGCACAACCGGCCACCCAATTATCGGGCGGCCAGCAGCAGCGGGTAGCGTTGGCCCGTGCGCTGGCGATGCAACCTGCCTTGTTGCTGGCCGATGAACCGACCGGCAATCTCGATACGGTCAGTGCCGATGCGGTGTTTGCGCTGTTACGTGACATCAGCCGGAGCGCCGGCATGGCGGTGTTGTTTGTGACGCATAACGAGGCACTTGCCAGCCGGTGCGACAGAACCATCAACGTGGTGGATGGGCTGATTGTCGACTAAATGACAGTTAACAGCGTCGTCTGGCGTGCCAGCGCACCGAGCTTTGCATTTGCAGGCGCTAGTCTGGGCAGGGCAGGTGATGATCTGCCGACCTCAAAGCAAGGACAGTCCAATGAAACTTTATGGCTCATACCAATTTGCCGGTCTGCTGTTTATGACGGCAACGCTTCTTGCCGGTTGCGACCCGGCGTCAACACCGCCGCTTAAAACGGAAGTGGTCGATCTGGACGTGACCACGCATGTCAAAATGGCGCTGATGAATGACCCTGTGCTGAAAAATCTGAATATTGAAATTCTGACCACCAACGGCGATGTCCGTCTGGTCGGTGTGGTCGAGACTCAGAGTCAGATGGATACCGCACTCACTCTGGCGAAAGGGGCTGCCGGCGTGCATACCGTGCACAACGAATTGACCATTAAACCAGAATAAGCCCGCAGTGATTGAAAAGTCCGGCGACTGTCGCCGATGCGAAAAAAAAAACGCGGCATCCGCCGCGTTTTTTCTTCGCAAATAGCCTACTTATTCCAGGCGGTAGCGCACACCCAGCGCCACGCGCGGGCCGTATTGG
>JAIXSW010000063.1 GCA_027484495.1 Gammaproteobacteria bacterium | reverse complement strand
CGTGCCAACCTATTACCGGGTCAATCCGGCCGCCGGCGTCAATGCCAGTGCGATGGATATGGGCAAATGGCTGATTGCACGCTTGGGCCACAGGCCACAGGTACTGTCTGCGGCCGTGCTGAAAGATATACAGACTCCCAGGGTTAAAACAGCTGACAATCTGCAGGGCCGTACCTATGGGCCTTATGTGTCGACTGCACAATATGGTTTGGGACTTCGGGTGTACCAGTTTGGTCAGCATAAGGTGTATCACCATGGCGGCTTGGTGCGCGGCTACCGCACGGACATGTCGTATTCACCGGAAGCCGGTCTCGGTGTGGCAGTGTTGGTGAATGCGCAAACCAATGCGGTAGCAGAGCTTGGCAGTTACTTCTGGCATAAAATGCTGGATACGCCGGCACAGGCTGTGCCGGTACCGCCGAAAAAAACCGCTAAAAAGCAGGTGAAGAAGCTGACTAAAAAGACCCAGAAAGCACCGGTGAAGAAGAAACCGGCGCCGAAAAAAGCAGCTCAGAACAACGCCACAGCCAAAAAGTGACGGACAGAGGCGCTACAACAGTGATTTGACGTAGCGCCTGAAGTCGCATCTTCCGCGCGGCACGGGCCGGTCTGTTTAGTCTTTCTGGTACAAATCCAGATAAAAATCCAGCTGGATCGCCGGCAATTGCTGGCAGAGCCTGTCGCGCATCTGCGTATTGAGTTTGTAGGCCAATGGGATCATGTCAATCAGTTGCAGCATGGCCGCTGCATCAGGCGCTTGCCACAAACTTTGCAACCGCTCACGGCGCACATGGTGAAAACCAGTTTCGGCTTTCACCGTATCCGCGTGTAGCCGGACTTCACTGTACGCTTGTTGTTTGAATTGCAGCAAATGCTCCGGCGCCGGACTCACAGTTAACAAATGACCGCCGGGACGCATTACCCGCGCCATTTCTGTTGCATCGGACGGGGCATAAATACGTAACAATGCAGCAAAAGTACCATCGTTAAACGGCAGGGCATAGCTGCTGGCAACACAACAGCGGAGTTGTTTATAGCGTTTGGCGGCATAACGGACTGCGGTTTTGGAAATATCGAGGCCATAGACCGTGAGCCCCGGTATCGCCTGAGCGAGTGCGGCACTGTAATACCCCTCACCACAGCCAATATCGAGCAGCGCAGCAGGGCTCAGTTGTTCCGTAGTTACGAGCACAGCATTGAGCTGCTGATTAATCGCGTCCGATAAAAACTGATAATGACCGGCATCCAGGAAAGCGCGGCGGGCCTGGATCATCTCGGCGTTGTCGCCTGGCTCCAGCGATTTTTTCTGCTGTACCGGCAACAGATTGACATAACCTTCCCGCGCGATATCAAACTGGTGACCGTGCTGACAACGCCAGGCGTTTGCTTGCTGGTCCAGCGGGTCAGCACAAAGGGGGCAACGATACATCTGATCTCCGGCGCTGGCGCAAAAGCGGCGATTATAGCCAAGGCCGACGTGCCCCGCACCTTAATTCAGGATCTCGCCGGGTTGGTATTCGCGGTCATTCAGTTCAGCCATCAGTCCGGCAAAGATATGCGTCCAGCCTTCAATTAATTGCTGACGAAATGGCGCCCATTGACCTGATGTCTGATGACTGAGCACCAGCTCACAGCCCAACGGATGGGATTGAAACTGCAGTTGCACCATGTCTGGTTCGCCCCGTCCCGGTGGGGTGCCACTGGTGGTGCAGCTGAATAACAACAGATGCGGCTTTTCGATGTGATGGTATTCACCGGTGTGCACCCAGATGCGCCCGTGTAGCTGTTCAGTCACGCGGAATTGATGGTTAGGCGCAAGTTCAAGTTGCAGATGGTGCATCCGGCCCTGGGGTGTTGCGAACATCCAGCGGCCGGCCTGATGTTCGGCCAGCCAATGGTCAAATACCTGTGTTGGGGGCTGACGAAATAAATGACGCACCTGAACAAGCACCGAATCGACCATCACACCACTCCTTGTTGGCTGCAGTTCCCGGCGGCAATATGCCGGTCTGCTCAGTGTAGGTGCGGGAATGTGACTAACCCAAGTCAGGTTGATGATTTGTCACAAAAATATCAGCTATTTTTCCGTTCAATCAGGTCCCATAAGTTGCCATACAGATCAGCAAATACCACGACAGTGCCATAGGGTTCCTCGCGCGGTTGTTCGTTAAAAACAACACCTGCAGCCAACATACGTTGATAGTCTCTATGAAAATCATCAGTTTGCAGGAAGAGCCAGACGCGGCCGGCGCCCTGACGGCCAATCAGCGCCTGCTGTGCTGCATCACTGGCTCGCGCTAACAACAGCGCAGACCCACTGTCGCCCTGCGGCGCCACGACCACCCAGCGTTTATGGCCCTGTGGTGTATCTTCTACCAGCCTGAATCCGAGTTTCTGGCAATAGAAGTCGATGGCCTCGTCATAGTCGCGGACGAGCAGACTAACGAGAGCGAGTTGTTGTTGCATGCTGAAATTTTCCTGAAAGAGTTAATGCAATAAACCAAGATCGATGGCTTTCAGTACCGCTTTGGTTCTGTCGCGCACGCCCAGTTTAGCTAAAATGGCTGACACCTGATTTTTTACAGTGCCTTCGGATTTAAATACGGCGGCAGCAATTTCCCGGTTACTGAAGCCGGCCGCGAGCAGTCGCAACACTTCTAGCTCCTTCGGCGACAGACTTTCAGTGTCCGCATGGCCGGCTTCACCATTTCGGGCCTGCAGGATACGGTCGGTCAGTGCCGGTTGCAATAAAGAGCCGCCGGCGGCGACGGTTCGAATAGCTT
>JAIXSW010000037.1 GCA_027484495.1 Gammaproteobacteria bacterium | reverse complement strand
TGTTTGCAACAGGAAATACGATGAAGAGATCTCAGCTTGTTTTTGCTACAACCGCCGCTGCGCTGCTGTTTGCGCCGACGCTGTTTGCCCGCCAGTTTAGCCAGCAGACAGATTTAGAGACATTCGCCAGTCAGGCCCAGTTTGAAATGGCCGTGATCAGTAATTTTCAGGACAAACCCGGTACTTTTAAAGGCCAGTACCGTCTGCACAACAAATCAACCCAGGCCTTAGCCGCCGGGACCGGCAACTGGCAGATTTATTTTCATGCTGTGCGCCTGCTCAAAGCTGAAGCACAATCTGGCCTGAAACTGGAGCATATTCAGGGCGACTTGCATCGGCTGACACCGACCAAAGCATTTAAAGGTCTGGCGCCCGGCGCTGCTATTTCGATTGAAGTCAGCGGTGCGCCATCCCTGGTCAGTTACAGCGATTTTATGCCGCGGGCCTTTATTGTCGCTGG
Organism: Gammaproteobacteria bacterium; assembly: GCA_027484495.1. Taxonomy (GTDB): domain Bacteria; phylum Pseudomonadota; class Gammaproteobacteria; order Enterobacterales; family Alteromonadaceae; genus Pararheinheimera. The sequence goes on along the minus strand of JAIXSW010000037.1, from coordinate 4,289 downwards.
CAATTTAAAGCCAGAGATTTTTCGCAATACCAACACGGAAGATTTGACGCAGTTTGTTGCACCGTTTCGCCATAAAGAACAGCTGTACCGCTACGAGAAGCCTCAGCCTGACTTATATAAAGTGGCCGATACTCAGAGCCGTTATCAGGACAACTTAGCGGTCAATGCACCGCTGAATACGGATCTGAAAGTTGCGGATCAAATCATTCCAACGCCAAAACAACAACGCCTGACCGGCGGCACTTTGTTGCTGGATAAACAATGGACCATCCGTTTTCCTGGCCGGCTTACGGCCGAAGCGGCCTATCTGCAAGAGCGTTTTGCCCAGGCCGGACTGGCCCTGAATAAAACGCCCGGCATTGCCGATGCGGCGAAAAAACAGATTGTGCTACGCGTCGACCCCAGCCTAAAAACGGCGGAAAGTTATCGTCTGGCGCTCACCGACAGCCAGATCAGCATCAGCGGCGCGGACAATGCCGGTGTGTTTTATGGCCTGCAATCGCTGTTAAGCCTGACGCCGGCGCAATTTGACAGTGTCAGCCTGGCGCAGCAGGAAGTCAGCGACAGTCCGCGTTATCGCTGGCGTGGGATGCATTACGATATGGGCCGGAATTTCCATGGTAAAGCGGTCACGCTGCGGCTGATCGAGCAGATGGCCCGTTACAAAATGAATAAACTGCATCTGCATTTAACCGAAGATGAAGGCTGGCGTCTGGAGATCCCAGGTCTGCCGGAACTGACCGACATTGGTGCAACACGTTGTTTTGACCTCAGTGAGCAGCAGTGCCTGCTGACCCAGCTGGGCACAGGGCCGCACAAAGATGGCTCCGGCAATGGTTTTTACAGCCGAGACGATTTTATTGAGATCCTGAAATTTGCCAATGCCCGCCATATCGAAGTGATCCCGGAAATTGATATGCCGGGCCATGCCCGCGCTGCAGTTAAATCGATGCAGGCGCGTTATCAGCGGCTGCTGAAACAAGGCAAAAAAGCCGAAGCAGAGCAATATCTGCTGAGCGATCCGCTGGATACTTCGAAGTATCTGACGGTACAGAATTACAACGATAACTCGGTCAACGTCTGTATGGATTCGAGTTATGCCTTTATTGACAAAGTGATTTATGAGCTGCAGCAGATGTACCGCGCCGCCGGCCTGAAGCTGAGCACTTATCATATGGGTGGTGATGAAGTCGGTGCCGGCAGCTGGACTGCGTCGCCACAATGTCAGGCATTATTTGCCAAAGCGCTGCCGGGCGTGGCCGGTGTCGCCGATTTAAAACCCTATTTTGTCAGCAAAGTTGCCGACTTACTGCACAAACGCCAGCTGGGGCTCGGCGGTTGGGAAGACGGGCTGATGTACGACCCGGTCAACCCGTTTAACCGCGATCAGTTTGCCAGCAAACAGGTCTATGCCAACGTCTGGGACAATATCTGGGAATGGGGGGTGGCAGATCGGGCGTACCGGCTGGCCAATGCCGGTTATCAGGTGGTGTTGTCACATGGTACGCACTTGTACCTGGATCACCCGAATGAAGCCCATCCGGAAGAGCGTGGCTATTACTGGGCTGCGCGTTATACCGACCCCAAACGGATCTTTGGTTACATGCCAGACCATGTTTATGCCAACGCCGATAAAACCCGTAGTGGCGCTGTGATCACTGATTTAGAACAGTTAGTCGGCCGCGCGCTGCCGACGCTGGAAAAACCAGAGAATATTCTCGGCGTACAAGGTCAGGTCTGGACGGAAACGATCCGTACCGCCGAGCAATTAGAGCAGATGGTATTTCCACGACTGGTGCCGATCGCTGAACGCGCCTGGCATCATGCGGCCTGGGAAGGTGATAAAGCCGACACAGCTGCGCGTGATCAATCCTGGCAGTTATTCGCCCGTGTGATGGCGGAAAAAGAGCTGCCCAAGATGAGTCTGGCCGGCGTGCATTATTATCTGCCGGTCGTCGGCGCGGAGATCAAGAACGGCACACTACAGGCCAATGTGGCGTTGCCAGGCCTCGGCATCGAATACAGTCTGGATCAAGGTAAAAGCTGGCTGCGGTATCAGGAAGGTGTGCAAGTGAGCGCCAATGCCGAAGTCTGGTTGCGCAGCCGCAGTGTCGATGGCCGCAGCAGCCGGATCAGCAAGTTGCCGGATCACACACCGCAGAACTGATCACTCGGAAACATCATAAAGCCGGTGCAAACCGGCTTTATTCTATCTGGCGCATCAAACAGTTTAAACCTTAAGCCCGCCCCGCCAGGATCTGTTCCATCACTGCGGTTGCCCGCAACGCGCTGTCACCTGATGAAGGATGCTGCAATTCACCACGGATCTGCGCCGCGATATTCGCGACATGGTACTGCTGAATATGCGGCGGATTAGCGATAAAGACCTCCTCCGTCACGCCATGCACGGTCAGTTGCAGCGACTCGTCCTGAAACACGGAAAAACGGATATGGCCCTGGCTGCCGATAATTTCGACCGTATCGCGCCGGCCGTCGGTGCCAAAATGCCAGAAGCCACTGCCGGTCGCGACATGGCCAGCTGCATCCGGTGCAAATTGCCACTGCGCCGTGACTGCGTCTTCGGCGGCGTATAAGCCTTGTTGGTTCAGCGCCTGTCCCTGCACCTGGGTGATGTCGCCAAGTAAATACATCAATAAGTCGAGGCCATGACTGGCAAGGTCAACAAAATAACCGCCGCCAGCCTGAGCCGGATCAGTGCGCCAGTTGGCGGCGCCAGTTAAATCGAGCGGATTGGCACTACGGCTGAAGTTCCACTGCACATGCCGCACAATGCCAATGCGCCCGCTATCCAGCCACTGCTTGATTTGCAAAAACCGCGGCAGACTACGCCGGTAATAAGCGACAAATAACGGCACTCCCGCCGCAGCAAATGCCGCATTCATTTCTGCACACTGCTGTGTATTCAGCGCCATCGGCTTTTCGACACAACAGATTTTGCCGGCCGCTGCGACTTTTAATGCGTAGAGCAGATGACTGTCTGGTGGGGTGGCGATGTACACCGCGTCAACTTGTGGATCATTGATCAAAGCATCGGCATCGCTGTACCAGACCGGCACCTGATGACGGGCCGCATAATCAGCGGCCTTCGCGGCGTCACGGCGCATCACCGCCTGCACCACAAAACCCGGTGTTTGCTGATAAGCCGGACCGCTTTTCACTTCAGTGACATTGCCACAACCCAAGATGCCCCAGCGCAACCTGTTGTTCATGATTTGACTAACCTCTGGTGAAATAAAGCAGACTATCGCAGATGTTGGGCTGACTAAATGGCCTAAATGTTCAGTAAAGAAATAATTGCGTGAGCAGGATGAATGCCAGAGACAGCATGCACAAAAAAAGCAGGACACTGAACTCAGTATCCTGCAAATACCCTTGGATAAGGATTGGCAAATAAAACACAACATCCGTGTGACTGGTCAGCCTGAAACACCAACTACCAATGTGTCAGCCTGTGACAAGGGAGACCATACCGGACACCAGTCGATCCGGTACTGTGCACCAGAATCAGGTCGCGCTGCGTCAACTGATCCCGGCTGGCATGAACAGAAGTACAACTGACTTTGTGTTCGTGTTGTCAGCATCGTATCAATAAATGACAACGCTGTCATTATCTATTTGTAGAAATTTCGGACATTTTTCTCTTTGTCAGATAACAACAAAAGTTGGCACACCGCTCAGGCAGATCCGCGATGCGCCAATCCACTAAGCAACGGTGTTCATTTGAGTGTGCAATTGCAGATCTTGTTTTCAGCGGCTGTTCAATCGAAGTTCAAGCACTGGATTTCGCACCGTGCATCTGCCGGATCCACGCGGGTAATGGCAGCGTACTGAATACTGCATGCTTACCCTGCTGCCCAACCTTATTGAACAGTTCATCAAACTGCCGGCAGTCTGATCTTGCCTGTAATTGCGGGTAGTGGCCCATTCCATACAAAATAAACCGATAGTTTTCGTCGGTGAAAGTCGTAGAGAAAGTCCCGGCTAAATCCATGTATTCACAAACTTTATAGCGCCACGCCGCCAATTGTGGCACTAACCCCGGACAATACTCAGCTTTGGCAGCGGCCTCACGCCAGAATGCCGTATCGTCACGGTCGGTCAGACAATAATGCAACACGATAAACTGCTTTAAATCTGTGTAGAACCCGTTCATCAGCCGGTTATAGGAATCCCGCACAGGTTGCGTCAGCGCATTACCGGCCAGATGGGTCGATAACAGCCGGACCCCGAGGTTAATCAAATGCAACCCGGTCGATTCCAGCGGTTCG
>JAIXSW010000024.1 GCA_027484495.1 Gammaproteobacteria bacterium | reverse complement strand
TTTTGCAGCTGCAAATCAAAAAAGTGTCGGTTGCTGATGCCGGTCAGTCCGTCGTTTTCCGCTGCAAGTTTGTAATAACGATGGCGGCGGATCAGCCGGTAGGTGACGTAAACCAGAACCAGACTGGCGAGGCTAAGCAGGGCAATATAAATACTGCTGCGCTGTTCCCGTTGGTCTTTCAGTTCAGATTCAAGCTCTAACACGCGAAATTCTTCTTTGACCAGCCTGAGCTGCTGGTTCTTACTGAGCAATTCGCCCTGCGCCAGCTGATAAGCTAATAGCTGCGCGGACCGGTCATCCCGCATCGCCCGCTCGGCCTCGGAGTATTGCTGGTAGGCTTGATAAGCCGCTTGATAGTCATTGCGCCTTGCTAACAGATCCGCCTTAAGTTTCAAACCGGCGACTAATGGCGTACTGAACGGCAAGCTTTGTGCCGCTGCTGTCAGCTTATCTAACGCAGCAAGCGCGCCGTTGACATCATTCAGGTCGGCTTTTGCCTGCGCCATTAATTGATAGACCTGAATTAACAAGCGGTTATATTTTGTTTGCTCCACCGCGGGCAAAAACTGCTGAATGCTGTTTAAAGCGGCTTTCGGGTCTTTTTCGTTCAGATGAGCAATTGCAATATGAGCATTGGCTAGTTGCATGATCATCAATTCGTTGGCTTGTTCGCATTGCGCGCTAACCTCCGCAACTCCGGCCAGTGAATTGTTAATCTGCAAAGCATGTTGATTCTGTATTTTCAGGTAGTTACTGATGCAAATATCGCGTGGACTTAGCTGCTCGACAACCAGTTGCTGCAGAAAATCCTGACTTTCCCTGAACAGCCCGGCCTCTGAATAGATGTTGGCCGCACTTAACAGCGCCTGATTACGCCATTTGGCTTCACTGATCTCAGGCAACATCGCCATCGTCTGAGCAAGGCTGGAGAATGCATCAACAAACTGTCTTCTGACAATTTGCACATTCGCTAAAGTGAATGTCGCTCTGAAGCGTAATAATATAGGCACGTTCGGTGCCATTAACGCTTTGAACATCATTTCAGATTGCTGGTGGTTGCCGCTGTATGCGGCCTGATATGCCAATAAATAATTCAGATAACTGCGCTGCTCATCGCTCATTTCAGCTGCAGCGAGCTTCAGCTGATTTAACAATGCAGCGTAGCGCTCTGGACTTGCGCTACGCTGTTCATCCGCGGCATTCAATAATTGCTCAATATCCGGCGCTGCATCGGCCAAACCATGGGATGGATTGCACAGCAGCAACAACGAGCTTAGGAGCAGAATACGGCGGAACAGGGTCATTATTGCACCCGCCTCAGTGCCGACGGATTTTCACAGGTTCGTCCTGTGGTTCATCTTCGTCTGGCTGCTCCGGCTCTTCTGGTGCCACGATCAGGAAACAACCACGGCCTGGTACACCAGCCGCCTGAATCAGACCGGATAAATCTGCACTTTGTAAAGCGTCAGTCAGTTCCTGCGATAACTGACAAGCTTGTGTCAAGCGGGAAACTTCTTCCTGGCGCTTTGATTGTGGCGCGGTACTCACGGCCAGCTGCTCTAAAATTTGGACTAACTCTGACATAGCATCTTCCTTTTTTTGACAAAATGAACACAGAGATAAAACGCACTCCGGAGGGAGTGGCTACCGGCCATTGAAAACATCCTTGCCGGCCCTTCAGTAAAACAGGTTATACCGATGCTGAAAAGGTTTATTACTGATTTGATGGCGGAATTCTGGTCTCGGTTGCCATTCGCAGCATCATACTTGCGCCACGATATAAAGCTATGTTAATCATCAGGTTTTAAATACTTCAGGCAGGATAGTGCATGCAGCAGGGCAGGATTGTGATCGTCGGGACTGGTATCATGCTGGGCGCCCATCTGACGCCGGCGGCAAAAAGCTATCTACAGGCGGCTGATGTGGTGTTCGCCGCAGTCACTGATGGTATCAGCGAGCAGTGGCTGCAGGCGATGAATGCCGATGTACGTAGTTTTGCGCCTTTATATGCACTGGGGAAATCCCGCCACGACACTTATCAACAAATGATTGACCTGATGCTGACCGAAGTCCGGGCCGGCAAGTTTGTGGTCGGCGCTTTTTATGGTCATCCCGGCGTGTTTGCCTATGCGCCGCATAAAGTGATTGAACTGGCGCGGCTGGAAGGCTACGAAGCGCAGATGTTGGCTGGGATCAGCGCGGCGGATTGCCTGCATGCAGATTTGGGCATAGATCCGGGCCGGGTCGGTTGTCAGTATTATGAAGCCAGCCAGTTTATGTTTTATCAGCGCGTGATTGATTCAAGTGCTTATCTGGTGCTGTGGCAAATCTCGTTGGCTGGCGATCGCACTATTGCCCGCTTTGACACTGGTGAGGCCGAATTACAGTTGCTGGTAGAGTTACTCGCGGCCGATTATCCGGCCGGCCATCAGGTGGTGATTTACGAAGCGGCCAGTATGCCATTTGAAACGCCCAGAATGGATTGGATAGCCCTGGCTGAATTACCCAAAGCACGGCTGACACTGAAATCGACCTTAGTGTTGCCACCGGCCCGCGCACTGCAAAAAAATCTACAGCTGCTGGACCGACTGAAAGCGATACAGGCAGGCTGATGCTAAAACCGGAGCATTTCGCGTTCCAAATCGGTCACTGCACAGTGCGACCACTGTGCGGTGCAGATTTACCGGGCCTGACCGGTCTCTACACAGATCCGCGTACTCAGCAATTTGTGGGTCAGTTGTTGACTGAAACTGCCGCCATGACCAGATTGCAGGCGTGCCTGCGGGCAAACCAGCAGTTACCACTGCAACAAGTCTATCTGGCGGTGGAAAATAATCGCCAACAGCTGGCGGGGATGGCCGCAGGTTTTGCTCTGCAGCCAGACCGCGCCTGGCTGGAACTCGGCATCATGTTATTGCCGGGTCAGCAGACGCCTGGCCTTGCGAAAGCGGCTTATGCCGGCTTGATCCAACAGGCGCTGGGCATGGGTTTTTTACAGGTTCAGGCC
>JAIXSW010000144.1 GCA_027484495.1 Gammaproteobacteria bacterium | reverse complement strand
GGCAGAACTGTACGGAGATGCCGGATTTACGTGCTTGTTGGATTAGCGGTGTCATTCGCTGATCTTCGCGGTCTTTTAACACAAACAGCTCCAGCACATCTTCTGGATGACGTTCCATAAAAGCGCTGACCGAATGCAGGCCAAAAATAAAATCTGTGCTCATAAGAGATCTCAAAATGCAACAGGCGCTTAGGCGCCTGTTGTGGTCGATAACCAAAGATGGTCAGGTGAATGGACGGCAGTGTAGCAAAAACTATGTGTTTTTTCAGCCCACCGCCACTTGTCCCGGCTTACTTACGTCGCCGTGGTGCTTTTTTCGCGCCACCATCAGCTGTTTTAGCTCCCGATTTGGCGCCTGGTTTACTGCCACTGCGGCCAGCCTTCGTCTTACCGGGACGCTGGGTTGGATCTGCAACAGCGCGGCCTTTTTTCGTGGAATGACCTTTACTCGCTTTACTATCAGTGGCCGGCGCTTTTTTTCCGCCACCTTTGGCACTTTGCACTGTCGTCACGACACCCAAATCGATTTTGCGCGCTTCGAGATTGACCGCCAACACTTTGACTTCCAGCAAATCACCCATGCGATAACTTTGCTTACTGTGCTCGCCCATCAACACCTGGCGCTCAGTATCAAAATGATAATAATCGTTCGGCAGTGACGTCACATGCACCAAGCCTTCAATATACAAATCAACCAGGCGCACAAACAAACCAAAGCTGGTCACAGTTGCAACCACGCCCTGGAAAGTGGCGCCGAGGTGGTCCTGCATATACTCGCATTTCAGCCAGTCAGAGACTTCACGGGTCGCATCATCGGCGCGGCGTTCGGTCATCGAACATTGTTCACCCAGCGGCACCATCTGCTCATGGCTATAACCACGGGCACCGTTCACGGCTTCACCTTGTTTATGCAACACGGCTTTAATAGCACGGTGCAGCAGTAAATCCGGGTAACGACGAATCGGCGAGGTGAAATGGGCGTAGGCTTCCAGCGCCAGACCAAAGTGGCCCTGATTATCTGGCTGATACACCGCCTGTTTCAGCGAGCGCAGCAAAGTCGTTTCAATCAGTTCTTTGTCCGGTCTGTCGCCAATTTTTGCCAGCAATTGGGTCAGTTCAAGCGGTGTCGGTTCTGTTGGCAAATCAGCAGTGATGCCAAGCTCTAACAAGAAACGTTTGAAATTAGCAAAACGATCGGAATCTGGCTGTTCATGTACGCGGTACAGCGCCGGTGCTTCGTTTTTCTCTACCAGTTTTGCCGCTGCAACGTTGGCCAAAATCATACATTCTTCAATGATCTTATGCGCTTCGTTACGGTGGATTGGCACAATCTGCTCAATCTTGCGGTGACTGTTGAAAATAAACCGCGTTTCCACCGTTTCAAACTCAATCGCACCACGACCGGCGCGCACTTTGGCCATTTGTTTATATAGCGAATTCAGATTGTCGATATTGGTCAGATTCTCCGCGTACTGCTGGCGTAGCTCCGGGTCTCCCTGCAAAATCGCATGCACTTTGTTGTAGGTCAGTCGGGCTTTGGAATGCATCACCGCTTCGTAAAACCGGTAACTGCCGAGCTTACCCTGCGCACTGATATGCATATCAGCGACAAAACACAAGCGGTCAACATGCGGATTCAGTGAACATAAGCCATTAGACAAGGCTTCAGGCAACATCGGCACCACGTGGTCCGGGAAATAGACCGAATTGCCACGGTCCAACGCTTCACGATCCAACGCCGTATCCGGCTGCACATAAGCCGTGACGTCCGCGATCGCGACCCACAGATGCCAGCCACCATCTTCTTTACGTTCACAATACACGGCATCGTCGAAATCACGCGCATCTTCACCGTCGATGGTGATGAGACCAATGTCGGTTAAATCAACTCGTCCGGCTTTAGACGCTGCCGGCACTTCTGCGCCAAACTGACTGACTTGCTGTTCGACCGCTGGTGAAAAAGTATGGGGAATGTTGTGATTACGGATCGCGACTTCGATTTCCATTCCAGGTGCCATATGTTCACCCAGCACTTCCACGACTTTGCCGACCGCATTGATCCGTTTTGACGGCCGACTAGTGACCTCAGCCAAGACTATTTGACCATGTCGAGCACCGTTTTCTTCGCCAACAGGAATCACAATATCTTGTGCGATCCGCGGGTCTTCCGGCACGACAACGGCCAGAGCAAAGTCTTTAAAATAACGGCCAACAATCGGCTCTTTACGCGGCTCGAGCACCCGGACAATCCGTGCTTCGACTTTATCTTTGCCTTTAATCTCACCGGCGCTGGCCAGTACAACGTCGCCAGGTAGCAAACGTTGCATTTCAAAATTCGGAATATACCAATCAGGTCCGCCCAGCTCTCGTTTCAGAAAGCCAAAGCCTTCACGATGGCCCAACACGGTACCTTTAACGAGATCCAGGTCGTCGACCAGGCCATAGCGTTTGGTTTTGGTGAACAACAGCTGGCCATCTCGCTCCATCGCGCGAAGACGTTTTTTCAGTGCGAATAATGCTTCTTCGTCGCTCAGGTTAAGTTCTGCCGCTAATTCGTCGAAGTAGGCAGGTTGTTGCCGCTGTTTGATGTGTTCGAGGATAAATTCCCGACTCGGGATAGGGTTTTCATATTTTTCTTGCTCACGCGCAAGATGCGGATCTTTGATCGTCATGGAGACTCTTTCGTTGAATAACTGCGGCAAGTTTAACAGTCTGGCGCAGAATTTTCACTGAAACTGCAGAAATCTTCAGCAAACTGTCACAAAACCGAGACGTACACACAAATTTTCAGACGAATTAGGGTCCCGCAGTATCACAATCAAAGTGGCTTTTTCGCTCTGGCAACCACGCTCTCAGGCATCCGAACAGCAAGCCCTTTGAGCGCTCTACCGATGCGTGCATGCATATCCTTGTCAGCTGTTATGGCATGATGCAACCAGCGATACACTGTCTCGTAATCTGTCGGGCTGCCCTGGTTAGCCAGAAACAACTCCGCAAGGCGTACCTGAGCATTCAGATTGCCCATGGCACCGGCCTGATATAAATACAGCTGCGCTTTTGCCAGGTCCTTTTGCACTAATTTACCTTGCTGGTAATAACGACCAACCTGCTCCAGTCCTTCTGGCAAGCCTTGTAAAGCCGATGCCAACATCAAATCCCAGCCACGTTCAGCGTTTTTTGGTACACAAATGCCGAAGGCCAGCATGTCACCGAACAAAAACTGATAGGCCGGCAGTTTCATGATGTCTGCACGCGCTTCAATATCTTTGACCAACTGACATTCATCAGCCTGCACGCGTTTTAGATGAGTATTGGCGCGAATCATTTCAAGGAGCTCGTCTTGGGTATATAGCTGGACAACACCCAGCTCAGAAAGCGCTTCCTGCGCCAAGGCAGGTTTGACAAACATCACTCCGGCCAAAACCATTGCGTAGCAAGACCAAACAAACTTTTTCAATGCAGCCACCCGATCACAAAAATGGCGCTATGCACCCGCACAGCAACTCAGTTAAAAGAATACAAAATTTGTGCCTGAATTGCATCGTCATCAGCAACGCTTCGCTACCTCGCTGAAAAACACTGGTTACCGCGCTCCGGTGTTATTGCTTTACCGTATATGCTGAACATAAAAAAACGCTGCCGGAGCAGCGTTTTTCTGATTACGCCTCGTAAGGGTGGCGTAGGACTATCGTCTGCACCCGATCCGGGCCAGTCGACACGATGTCGATTGGGACTTCAGTCACTTCTTCCAGGCGCTTGATATAGTTACGGGCAGCCTGTGGTAAACCGTCCAGCGACTGGACGCCAAAAGTCGATTCACTCCAGCCAGGCATTGTCTCATACACTGGCGTCACTAACTCATAGCCCTCAGCAGCCATCGGCGGTACTGTGGAGACTGAACCATCCGGTTGGCGATAACCAACACAAATCTTCACTTCAGTCAGACCATCCAGCACGTCCAGCTTTGTCAGACAGAAGCCTGAAATACTGTTCAGTTGCACCGCACGGCGCACGGCAACCGCATCAAACCAGCCACAACGGCGTTTACGGCCCGTAGTTGCGCCAAACTCATGGCCTTTCACGCCAAGGTACTCGCCAATTTCACAGCCCAGTTCTGTCGGGAACGGACCTGAACCCACGCGTGTGGTGTAGGCTTTGACGATACCGAGTACGTAATCAAGATAACAAGGACCGAAACCGGCACCTGTTGCAACACCACCAGCTGTGGTGTTCGATGACGTCACGTAAGGGTAAGTCCCATGATCGATATCGAGCAGAGTCCCCTGCGCGCCTTCGAACATGATTTCTTTGCCAGCTTTACGGGCTTTATCCAGTAAATCAGTCACGTCAACAACCATCGACTTCAGCATATCGGCTAAGGCTAATGCGTTGTCCAGAGTGGTCTGATAATCCACCGCATCGACTTTATAATATTGCGTCAGCGTGAAGTTATGCAGTTCCATCAGCGCTTTTAATTTCTCAGCAAACAGTTCTTTATTGAACAGATCACCAACGCGCAGACTACGACGAGCCACTTTGTCTTCATATGCAGGGCCGATACCACGGCCTGTGGTGCCGATTTTCTTATCGCCACGCGCCTGTTCACGGGCAACGTCCAAAGCGACATGGAATGGCAGGATCAGCGGACAGGCTTCGGATAGTACCAAGCGCTCACGCACCGGTACACCGCGCTGTTCCAGCATGGTCATCTCTTTGAGCAACGCTTCCGGAGATAACACCACGCCGTTGCCAATCACACATTTCACGTTGTCACGTAAAATGCCTGATGGGATCAGGTGCAGTACGGTTTTTTCCCCGTCAATCACCAGAGTGTGACCAGCATTATGGCCGCCCTGGTAACGCACAACGAAACTCGCCTTGTCGGTTAATAAATCGACAATCTTACCTTTTCCTTCGTCACCCCATTGGGTGCCGAGCACTACAACGTTCTTGGCCATGGTTCCTGCATCATGGAAAAAAATTAGGCGGGGATTCTAGCAAATTCAAAGTCAAAGTTCAGCCGCAAGGGCAAAAAAAAACCAGCTTATATTTCAGCTGGTTGATTTCACTTGGAATTAAAATGAAGACGTCTGGATTTCTACGGCGCCAACAGCCACCATAACCAGCAAATACCGGCAAAAACCAGCACCAGACCGAGCTGCCGCAGATTTTGCACCGGCTCTGCTGACAGCTTGCGTAAATAAGCCTGCCAGCGGTTTGGAAACAACAACGGTCCGATACCTTCAACGATCAGCAATAACGCCAGCGCCGGCCAAATCCAGTCGGTGGTCATGACTGAACCTTGGTCAGGCAGCTTAAGTTAATATCTTCCACCTGATGATAAAGCGCAAAACCAAAGCGCAAGCGGTCGCCGCGATAATCGGTTTCGATCTGGTTTTGCTTCAACAAGGCTGATAATTCAGCCACTGCGCCGGCATCCGGTCCGCGAAATGTGAAGAAATGCCCATGGGCAGCCAAATCTTCAGCCAATAAATGCGCCCGGTTTAACCAAGGGTGCTGCAACGCATCCAGCAGCTGCAAAAAAGTTTGCTGCAGCTGCTGCACATGTTGATGAATGGCACTGACAGTCAGACCATCTGCGGCAAATAACTCCAGCACAGCCTGCAACCGGTATAGCGCCGTCAAATCCATCGTGGCGCCGGCAAATTG
>JAIXSW010000398.1 GCA_027484495.1 Gammaproteobacteria bacterium | reverse complement strand
CTCGCCGGCAACAGCTCAGCGCGAAAGGCCGTCTCTGGCGCTGTTTAGCGGCAAAGCCGGCTGCGGAATCAACTTACATCGCATCATCGCAACATGGGTAGCGGCGCTGTGCTGGCACGGCTGTTGGCGGCAAGCCCAGCGGCGCTATCCATTCGTTACCGAGCGAATGACCTGCTGCTGAATTAAAACTCCTGCACCGTTGGGCGCAGTACAATTTCGTTGATATCGACATTGTCTGGTTGCTCGATGGCGTAGGCCACAGCACGGGCGACGGCGTCGGCCGGGATTTGATTTTGCTGGTAAAACGCATTAACAAATTCCGCGCTGGCACCGTGGCTACTGCCGTGTTTCAGTTCAGATTCGACCGCGCCTGGCAGAATCGTCGTGGTGCGGATATGGCCACCAACTTCATGGCGTAAGCCTTCACTGATCGCCCGCACGGCAAACTTAGTGCCGCTGTACACAGTGCCGCCCGGGCTGAATACTTTGACGCCGGCAACCGACGAAATATTAATAAAATGACCGCTTTGCTGCGCTTCAAATACCGGCAGTGCGGCGGCGATGCCGTACAACACGCCTTTGATATTGATGTCGATCATCCGGTCCCATTCGTCGGTGCGGCGCTCGCTCATTGGCGCAATCGACATCAGACCGGCGTTATTGATGATGACATCCAGCCGGCCGTAGCTATCAAGCGCTAACTTGACGGCGGCCTGCAGATCTTCCGCTTTGGTGACATCCACCACCTGGTACACCGCGTCGCCGCCAGCGGCCTGAATATCGCTGACCAGCTGCGCCAGGCGGTCGGCACGGCGCGCTACGACCACCAGTTTAGCGCCACGGCTGGCTAACAGCCGGGCGGTACTTTCGCCCAAGCCACTGCTGGCGCCGGTGATTAACACGACTTTCTGACTGATACCTGGATGTTGTTGAGTATTCATCTGTTGCTGCTCCGCGATAAAGGGTTCTGTTTAACGACAACGGCAGTTTAATCGGCACTGAGATCCGTTAGAATGGAATAGTTAAGCTTTCAGAATTCCATAAATAGGAATAATCATCATGGCGCTGAATAAGCTCGAATGGTTGCGGATCTTCTGCAATGCGGCGGAACTGGGGAATTTTAAAGCCTGCGCGGTCAAGCTGGCGTTATCGCCGCAAGCCGTGACGCGCGCGGTGCAGCAGCTGGAACAACTGACCGGCGAAGTGCTGTTTCACCGCAATACTCGCCAGGTACGGCTGACACAATTTGGTCAGCAACTGTATCAGGATGGCCGGCTGCAGCTGGCACAGCTGGAGCAACTGTTCAGCCCGCGACTGGCGACGCAGGACGCGCAAGGTTTGGTGCGGTTGGCGGCACCTGCTGCACTGCGGCCGATTTTAACTCCGCTATTGCTCGAGTTTGCCGCACTGCATCCACAGATCCGGCTCGATGTGCGGTTGTCGGATCAGCATAGCGATGTGGTCGATGAACAAATTGATTTGGGTATCCGCGCCGGTTTATTGCGCGACCAGAGTTTTGTCGCGCTGCAAATATCGCAAGTAGCGCTGTATCTGGTGGCGAGCCCGGCCTATCTGGCGGCTTATGACACGCCTTCGGGCCTTGCTGCGCTCAACAACCATCAGCAGGTCAGTCTGCTCGATGCGGGGACCGGCCGGCCCTGGGCCTGGTTTTTCCGCGACGGTGAGATTTATCAGCCGCGCCAGGTGCGTCTGCTGGTCAATGACGCCGAACAGGAACTGGCGGCAGTGGTTGCTGGCCTCGGCATTGGGCAAATCGCAGATTTTCTGGCAAAACCACTGTTGACGCGTGGCGAGCTGGTGCGCTTGTTGCCTGAGCAAGAACCAACACCGTGGCCATTGTCGCTCTACCGGCCACAACGCGGCCCGGTGCCGGCGCGCGTGCGGCTGTTGTTTGATTTTCTGCGTGACCAGTTGCGAGGCTGACAGGCTTTACTCGCGGATGATCTCAATCTGCGGCGCATGCTGACGGATAAACTGTTCCACTTGCGGCAGTTCATCTAGTGGAAATAGCCATAATTGGCCGCCGTTCCACGTCAGTTGTAAAAACGCCGGCCCCTTTTTGCTCTGTTTTCCAAGCACCAGTTTTTGCACTGAGGCCGGGAAGCTGAAGCCTGCGATGCAGATGTTGTTTTCTTTAACGCTTAAATCAGTCAGCAGGCTGCGCGCAGTCAGCTGCGGCAACACGAGCGCACGCAGGTAATTTCCCGCCGCAATCAGCAGGACGCAGAGGTAAAAAGCAATCATCAGCGGTTGCTGGCGTTCCCATTGGCTAAAAAGGAACGCAGCGGCCAGGAACCCAACGAGCAAAGCAAACCGCCATTTGCCGCTGGCACTCAGCGAGTGCCAGCCGGCAGATATAGCACTTAAACCAGGGGCTTTGACGTCACCACGAAAATCTTTTTCTCTATAATTCAATATGTTCAATGTTAAACATCCATTTATGTAAACAGGATGTTTAACATACCGAAGACTGTGTAGCGCTGCAAGCCAAGCATCGTCGCGGAAAAAAACAAAGCAGGCTCAGGGCCTGCTTTGGTGTTGTCGCATGTCAGTCATAGTGACGTTAGATTTTGGTCAGCCAGCCGTGTTTATCTTCGGCTTTGCCCCACTGAATATCATTCAGTGCCTGACGCAGACGGGCTGTGGTTGGGCCTGGCTCACCGCTGCCGACTTTGTATTCAGTGCCACGGTGGATCAAGGTGCCAACCGGGGCCAACACTGCGGCAGTACCGGACAATGCGGCTTCGGTGCCTGGTTTGGCAGCGCGTTCCAGCAGTTCGTCAACTGTCAGATCACGCTCAGATACCGTCATGCCCAGATCACGCGCGAGCGTCAGGATCGAATCGCGCGTCACACCGTGCAGGAATGATGCATCCAGCGCTTTGGTGATGATTTCATTGCCGTCGATCAACAGGAAGTTGGCTGCGCCGGTTTCCTGCACATCGCCATGCGGGCAGAACAGCACTTGGTCGGCCTGATGTTTGGCTTTGGCCTGCATCGTTGGTTGCAGTGCGCTGGCATAGTTACCACCGCTTTTGATCATGCCCATATGTGGTGCGCAGCGCGCGTTGTCTTCTAACAGCAAGCGCAGCGCACGGCTGCCACCAGCGAAATAATCACCGACCGGCGACAACAACACATATAACATCGACGTCAGCGTTGGCGTTGCGGCTTTGCCGATCGCAGGTTCGGTACCGATATGGGTTGGGCGGATATACATTGAACCTGGTGGCGTTGGTACGTCGGCAGCGAAGTGGCGCACAGCGTCCACAATCATTTGGCTCAGTAACGCTGGTTCGAATTTAGGTAACGATAATAACTCCGAGCTTTGCAGCATGCGGGCGACGTTTTTGTCCATGCGGAAGATGGCGATGGTGCCGTCTTCGTGACGGAACGCTTTTAAGCCTTCAAAACAAGTACTGGCATAGTGCAGCACGTGTGCGCCCGGATGCAGACTGATGCTGTTCGCCGGGACAATAGCCGATGGGCTCCAAGCGTTACCATCAAATTGCGCCATTGCCATTTCAGGCATAAATACACTACCGAATGCTGCCATTTCTCTTTTCCTGCTGTGCTTTGATGGGCCGGTCTGGCCCTTTTTATGATTTGGGATATTACTAAAAAAGCCGGATATTTTGTCAGCATTGT
>JAIXSW010000078.1 GCA_027484495.1 Gammaproteobacteria bacterium | reverse complement strand
TATATATTTGTAAAAAATAATTCAGCATCATTAAAATGCATTTATGTTAAAACAACTAAACCTCCAACCAGATGAAAAGATACATTTGCCACGCCATGCGAAATTATTGGGAAAACAAGGCTACCTGTTTTAAAACGAATCCAACCACCAGCCAAACTGCCGATAAATGGAAAAATTGCTGACATAAAATCGAAACTAAAACTGCGACCATCGTAATTAATGCTATGCCAAACACCAAAAACCATCGAAGTAGTAATAATCAACCCCCAAGAAATTTCATTAATATCAGCTTTGCGCCAAAATAGCCCTAGCAATATAGCGGGAAGGATACCTCTATATACTATTTCCTCTGCAACACCGGGCATTACTGCTTGATATAGAACCGTCTCTACATTTGCAGTTTCAGGTTTAAAAATAGCACCTAAACCCGCCCCCCAAAGAGCAAATAAAAAGACTGAAACAAAACCCAGCGAGATATTATTCTGCTTTAACGTCAAACCTACGGCCTGAGGAGACAACTTTAGAAAATACACCACCATAAACGATAATATGATGCTATAGACCTTACCAGACCAATTCCAGCTACCACCAAAAATATCAAAGCCACTATACAGCGAGGGCAAACCAGTAAGAAAATCATCCAACCCGAGGTAAAGACAAGCAATCAATATGCAAGTTAATGAAAACCTTTTTTCAAACACTCCAAGAGATACAAAAATCAACAAGGCAACTATAGAAAAAGCAAGTGAAAATATTAAATAATCCAATCACACCTCCACACACACTTAAATAATTAAAACAGTTCTATCTATCTCTAAACCTTATGCACGGTCTGCAAAATAAAATAATATCTGACCTTAGTACTTAAACAGGATGAGCGATTATTAAATCGCTGTTGTGCTTAGATAAACATCCAGCTTCAAGCAAGTCAGAAAGCCCGGTTATAACCGCCAACCTAAAGCCCATAGTATTTTTAGGTTAGCGGCTCTAGAACCAACAGCCGATGATACAAACGCATCAAGTGATGGGCAGGCTATTTCTTGGCCAGACTACTGCAGCAATTTTCCAGCCTTCCGAAGTGTTCACCAAAAGCCAGTGCTCCCTCCCGGCATTAGAAACTTTGCCATCATAAGAAAAGGTAAAATCGAAGGAGACTGAAGCCACAGTGCCATCAGTATCAATCTTTACGTTCTGAAAAGTTTCAGCAATTCGCCCCTGAGTAGCTGCTATTTTTGCAATGAAACTCGCTGGGGTATGCTGAGGACCATAAGGTGCTTTTATGATATCCGGATTGGTCTTGCGCATTTTTGAATAACGTTCAGCAGATAACACACCCACCCATGTAACTTCAGGATACAGAAACAGCTTTAAGAACTTCGTCTGGTCTTTTTCAATAATTGCCTGCTCAAAGTCAGTTATCACTGCGGCGATTAGATTCTTTGCTTTGTCTATATCTTCAGCATAAGTGGGAAAAGATGTGGTAGAGAGGACGATGACTAAGCACAATAATCGTGTGGTTTGCTTTATTAAATTGGTTATCAAAATCATTCTGTGCTCCTTGGCAATCAAATCAAATGTTGTGAAACAGTTGCTATTCATCGAAATGCTGACAACGTAATGCTGACCGAATTTTTTCCGCTGACCATCCCTGTGAATCGATGACTGCCACTCGGCGCTGATAAGTGAATAAAACCAACCTTGCTAACCAGGATCATTTTTTGCTGACTCCCTGTCCGATAGACAAAAACCGGCATCTGCCCACTGTCTTGCGGCGTAGGATTAAATTTTTGCAACCATGCAGCAAGCTTACTTTGGTCATTCAGTAGAAGGCACTGATGCTGATGACATTCAAGCTTACCGGCAGACTCAGTGCCTTCATAAGTCAGGGTATAGGAGGCACTCGCTGGCAATGATGCTGGCTCCGCCCCGGCAAGATACAATTCGACAAGACTGTCAGCAGTTTCCTCAATCGAGGCAATCCAGCTACTATTGGATAAAAAAGCAATACTCAATTCCTGCTCTGGGTACAGCATTATGACTGTACGCGCGCCCTGATTTACTCCACTGTGGTGATAAATCGTTTTGCCTTCCGTTGTTTTACCAATCCGCCAGCCAAACCCTACCTGATATTTATCAGTACCCGTCGGCAAGCCTGTGCTGGTTTTTACCGGAGAGAACAGCAGCTGGCGGTAGCTATCGTTGGCATGACTTTTTTGTAATACCGTAGCACCAAATAAAGCCAGATCAGTCGCGGTAGCAGACATCGAGGCGCCAAATACACTGAACGAATCATCACCTGCAGTTTTATAAGATATTTTTTGTACCTGATTGCCGTTGCGCTCATACAATGAAACGCTCAAAGGATGTAAGTCTGGTATATGTTCAATCAGTGGCGACGATTTGCCGATGAGGGTTTTGATGTACGCTGGGACGGCAGTTTGTAATGTCTTCCCACTAATCTTTTCATACAGCGCACCAGCAAGCGTATAACCATGTGATGAATAAACATACTTTTCACCTGGCGCAGCATGTAAAGGCCGATTTTTCAGTGTAACCAAAGCTGCTGCAGCCGAATCATAGTGCTGGTCCGAAATGGCATCATCGATCGACTGGTAGTGCGGCATCCCAGACGTATGCGCTAACAGCTGACGTAATGTAATGGCATGGTACTGTTTGTTTAATTCGGGATAGTAATGGCTAAGTGGCAAGTCAGGATCGAGCTGATTGCTCAGCACAAGTTCCGCCAGCATGCTGGCCCCTACCACTTTTGATACACTGGCTAGCCGGAAAATGTGTGCTGGCGTTACTTGTTGCCTAGTTTCTTTATCGGCATGTCCTGCGGCAACAGCCGCAACCAACTGACCTCGATGCACAATAGCTACTGAAAATGCCGGTACAGCGGTCACGCCAACCAAATCATCTAACATTAGCTTCAATTGCTGTTCATAGGGTGTCTTTGCACGCTCTGGCGCGTTAGCCTCAGCCAGATTGGGCGAAGAACAGAACCATAGCGTTGTCAGTAAAATTATCTTGTTGAGTAGCCTCATCTAGCCTTCCTCTATGTTGTTGGTGCGGGGAAGTTAACCGCAATACCGCGCGCCCTCCAGTTAAGTCGGGTTATGCTTGGTTATACTTGGTTATACTTGGTTAAAGTCGGGCTTTCTGAGATGTTGGGCTGTAACGATCTATTGATTGAGAAGAATCACGAAGCGGAGTGGCGCAGCCAACTGATGCTGCTGCAATTTAAATTCAGCTCTCCTTTCATCTGCGTGCTCAGCCGCGAGGTTCTATCTAGCGATATATCGGAGCATCGCTTGTTAACTTAGTAAAGAACCACTTTCTATTTTATGTTAGGCCTGCCCCGCCTTTACACCATCACGGGACAAATGACTCAGCAAAGAGGCATACTAAACGGCTATCCTGCCTTTTGGTCGAACTACAAGTTCGCTTAACGCTGGTACAATTGGCAAGCCTGAATTCATCTCCGCTGTCGGCCACAGACCTCAGATGCGCGATGGGCAAGCTGTTTAGTTGGCTTACACCAGCACTAGAGCCGGTAACTGCCCCTGCGCGACAACTCGTTAAACGCCAATTGTGCGATATCCGTCAATGGACAAACCCGATCAACGGCCCCGGTGAGAATGGCTTCTTTTGGCATGCCAAATACCACACAACTATCCTCATCCTGTGCAATCGTATAGCCGCCGGCATGGTGGATCTCCTGGATCCCCATTGCACCATCTTTTCCCATTCCGGTTAAAATCGCTGCGACCGCATTGGGCCCTGCAGCTCTTGCAACGGAACGAAACAAGACATCGACCGATGGTTTATGCCCGCTGACCTTGTCACCGTCGCTCAGTTTCAAGCGAAAATCAGCACCGGAACGCACTAATTCGAGATGAAAACTGCCTGGGGCTATGTAGATATGCCCCGGCAATACCCGGTCATTATCCTCAGCTTCTTTGACCGTTTGCGGACATAGTTTATTCAGGCGTTCAGCGAAGGTTTTGGTAAAACCAGCCGGCATATGTTGCGTGATCAGCACGCCCGGGCAGTCCAGCGGCAAGGACAGTAACAGTGTTTTCAGCGCTTCGGTGCCGCCTGTCGAAGCACCGATGGCCAGAATTTTCTCTGAAACATTGAACTGCTGCGGGTTCTTAACCTGCTTTACCGGGCTGCGCTGACGATTGCCGAGCTTGGCCTGAGCAGCACTTTTTATCTTAGCGATAATCTCCTGCCGGTAAGCTTCAATCCCGGCCGCGACGTCGATTCTGGGCTTGGCAATATAGTCTACTGCGCCGAGCTCGAGTGCCCGCAAAGTCACATCTGCGCCCCGCTCTGTCAGGGTAGAAATCATCAGCACCGGCGTTGGTCTTGCCTTCATCAATCGATCTAAAAAAGTCAAACCGTCCACTTTTGGCATTTCAATGTCTAACGTAATCACATCGGGTTGATATTGGTTGACCAGATCTTTGGCCTGGTAAGCGTCGGCAGCGGCACCGACTAAGACAAAACCCGGTTCAGATTTAATGATTTCGGTCAGCAAACTTCTGATTAATGCAGAATCGTCAACGATCAATACCTTTATCAAGTGCAATCCCTCTACTCATCAAACAATTCAACATCACCAGATTTTCTGCTTTGCCGCAGTTGCATCCGATAAGCACTTTCGCGATCGATAATTGTGCTGTTGTGCAGATTTTTAATCTTCCGCACCAGTACCTGACCGGTTTCGGCAAAAAAATACACTTTGCGCGGATACACATCGAGTAAGTCTTTGCCGATCACCGGAATGCCTTCAACTTTCAGATAATCCAGCACAAATTCCGCGTTGCGCTCACCGACATTGGTGGTCGTGAAGCCCTTCAGTACATTACCGCCGCCAAAAACTTTCGCTTCGAGTCGATGTCGCGCTGCACCGAGCTTAAGCATATGGTTAATCAAAATATCCATGGCAAACACGCCATATCGGGCAGATTCCGACAACATGTCTTTTGAACTGCCGCCATCGGATGGCAACAAAAAGTGATTCATGCCACTGATATCCGCTACCGGATCACGCAGACAAACTGAGACACAAGACCCTAACACCGTGACAATCAACATTTGCTGGGCGGTGACGTAGTATTCGCCAGGCAAAATTTTCACGGCTTCCTGTTCAAAATGCCGGTCAAAGTAGCGGTTCGGTGCTAAATGCGGGTTGTTCAGATCAAAATCCACCCATTAACTCCTGTTTGTTACCGGCTTATAAGTCGTTTTACCATTGGGCTTCACCAGATGGCTGGCATGAGCAAAATTTTCCGAATGGCCAGCAATATACAAACCGTCCGGTGACAGCCGTTTCACCATTCGCTCCAGTATCTGAAGCTGCATACTTTTATCAAAATAAATCATCACGTTTCGGCAAAAAATAACGTCTATCGATTCGGGTAGCGGCCACTTTTGGTCTAATAAGTTTATCCGGGTAAACTTCACCATGGCTGCCAGCTCGGGCACGACCCGCACTTGTCCTGCTTGTGCAGCGACACCGCGATGAAAGAAGTTTTTCAGCTGGGTCTGCGATAAATTCTCCACCCTTTCCTGCGGATAAATGCCTTTAGTGGCAATGGCCAGCACCTGACTGTCGATATCTGAAGCGATAATGTCGATCGGCACCTGAAAGCTGCCAAAGTGTTCAGCCACCGTCATCGCGATGGAGTAAGGTTCTTCACCTGTACTGCTGGCTGCGCACCAAATGGTCTTGCAAGCCGGATGTTGCTTTAAGTACTGCGACAACACGTCAAAATGATGCGCTTCGCGAAAAAACGAGGTTAAGTTGGTCGTTAATGCATTGATAAAGTGCTGCTCTTCCTCCGGATGACGCGCCAGATATTGCAAATAATCGGCGAAGCCAGCCAGTCTGAGCGTGCGGATCCGACGCACTAAACGACTGTAAACCATCGAATCTTTGCTGGGATTTAATCTGATGCCGGCTAAATCGTATAAACGCCTGGCGATTGCCTGAAAATCAGCAGCGGTAAAACTGAACTCTCGTTCCTGAACCAGCGCTGCAGGCTTATTCAACATACTTGTCCTCACCGGGTCCGAAACAAATGCAACGACGTCCCTTCACACAAACCGGTGTAAAGGGACGACTAACAGCGCTCTCACACCTTATATCCGGTTAGAAGCTTTCCCACTCATCATCGCCAGGAGGAGCCTTCGGCAGTGCCTTCACCGGCTTGCCTGGTTTAGCCGGACGTTTTGGTGCAGCAATAACCGGTGGTTTTCTCACGCTGACCTGACGGGTTGTTGCCGGTTTCGGTGCTTTAGTAGCTACACGCGGTTCTTCCGCATCGTCCAGTTTGAACATGGCAACATGATCATTTAACTGCTCTGCCTGCGCCAGCAGGCTTTCTGCGGCAGCAGCAGCTTGCTCCACTAACGCCGCATTTTGCTGTGTCATTTCGTCCATTTGATTGACAGCTTTGCTGATTTCATCAATACCGGTTGATTGCTCAAGTGACGCCGCAGCAATTTCAGCCATGATGTCATTCACCCGCTTAATCGAGACAACCACGTCTTTCATCGTGGCACCTGATTTATCGACTAAATCATTGCCGTTGCGGATCTTATTCACTGAATCCGAGATCAGCGCTTTGATGTCTTTAGCGGCATTTGCCGAGCGTTGTGCCAAAGTGCGAACTTCGGAAGCAACAACGGCAAAACCGCGGCCCTGCTCACCGGCCCGCGCCGCTTCAACAGCCGCGTTCAACGCCAGAATGTTGGTTTGGAAAGCAATGCCGTCAATGACTCCGATGATATCCGAGATTTTTTGCGCCGATTCATTGATCGAAGCCATCGTCGCGACCACTTGCTCAATCAACTGACCACCACTGACAGCCACTTCAGAAGCTTTTGCAGCTAACACATTGGCCTGTCTGGAGTTATCCGAATTCTGCCGTACAGTGCCCGTTAACTCTTCCATACTGGACGCTGTTTCTTCCAGATTCGACGCTTGCTGTTCCGTGCGACTGGATAAATCAGTATTGCCTTCAGAGATTTCACTGGCGGCGGTATTGATCGTTTCGGCAGCATGTCTGATTTCACCGAGCATTCTGGCTAAATTTTCAGCAGTTGCATTGCAGCTGTCTTTCAACTCACCAAACAACCCGGCAAAATTGCCTTCGATTCTTTCCGTGAGATCGCCGCTTGCTACGGCTGATAACACACTGTTGATTTCACTCAACGCCGTTTCAGCTGTTGAGGTCAGCTCATTGAGCCCTTTTGCCAACACCAGCATAAAATCAGCTTTGTCAGCCTCATCGATCCGCTCCGCAAAATTGCCCTGGACTGCAGCCTCAACAATGCGGGCAATATCCTGTTCAACCAATACTTCAGCGGTCCGATCTTTCCATTCGACGACAGCACCAATCCGCACGCCATCATCGTTAAACACCGGATTTGCCGTGAGTTTAAACACCCGGTTGGAAATTTTTATTGTCGTGGTGTAAGTACCGGATAACTTTTCCAGCAAACTGCGTTGGTGAGCCGGATTTTTATGGAAGTTATCAATACTTTGCCCAAGCAAATTATTTGCAGAAAAGTTTGGCAGCGACTTCCGCAAATCAGATTCTGCCGCCTGCAGCATATTGATAACGGCTTTATTCATGTAAATGATATGGTTTGTTTCATTCGCTATCATCACGCAGGTATCTATATTGCCCAGCGCGTCGCGAATTCGCAGATTTTCATTATGAATGGTGCGTTCTTCATGTCTGCGAGCCAATTCCTCCGTCATGTCATCCCATTCAACAACAGTACCTATTCTTTCATGCTCAAGGTTAAAAACAGGAGTCGCAATCAGATCAAAGGTTAAATTGCCTACTTTAATTTTTGTATTAAATGGAGTTTTCAGCTGAGCCAACATACCCCGTTGATGACTGGGATTCTTGTGGAACACATCAATGTTAGTCCCAATCAATTTATTGCACTCAAATGCCGGCAGATGTTTTCGCAGCTCGGATTCATTAATCCGGAGCATTCGCATCAGGGATTCATTGATATAAACAATATTCAGGTCTGCGTCGGCCATCATCACATTGGCCTGGCAAACATCCAGCGCATTCTTCATCCGTTGATTGACGCTGTTCACGATGGCTGCCTGAGCCAGCTTGGCAAGCTCATCAGTCAGATCCTGCCACTCTACAACAGTGCCGAGCCGCACCCGGTTATGGTCAAACACCGGGGTCGCTATCAGCGCAAAAGTGAGCGGACCGATTTTGAGCTGCGTCTTAAACACGTCGGTCAGGTTCGAGATCAGTCGTCGTTGATGTGCCGGATTTTTATGGAATGAATCAACGTTGGTTCCAATCAGGGTGTCAGCACTGAAGCCAGTGATATGCCTCTGTAGTTCAATTTCATTTTTTTTCAGCATCGCTTTCAGAGAATGGTTTACGTAATTGATGACCATATTCTCATCGGCCATCATAATGTTTGCCTGGCAAACATCTAACGCCGATTGCAATGCAAAAGCTTGCGCAGCCAGAGCACGTCCATTTGAATCATCACTATCTTGCCGATTGAATATATTACTCAAAAAACCCATGATGTAGACTCCATTGTCCTGATGTTCTGTGCTGTTAAAATGGTAATACCTGTGATTTCATCAGGCCTTGCCGCACTGCAAAATTGAATATGGCCTCTTTACCCGGAGATGCCTCTAAATTGAATTCAGAATATATCCATTTTGCACAATCAATAGCGCCTAAATTGTCCAACACTGTTTTTTCGGAGAATTTAAAACCCATTCCCCAACTCGGAAATAATTTTTGACTGACCGACATTTCTATCACAGTTAATAAATTTTTATGGCGAGGATCTTTTTTAATTTTCTCATACAACTCAACAACAACGTCATGTTCACCCTCCAACAACTGAATAAATTTGTTGTTCGCGTAAACCAGGCAGCCGGTAATGCCTCGCGCTGAATTATATTGATTAGCTTTTGTCAGGAGCTCGATAATTTCTTGCTCAGAGAAAAGCTTAGTAGCTTCACTGTAATAAACAATCTGGTATTGGATCATAACGACCTCTCGCAGTGTCAAATACTTGTTGAATTTTCAGCAGAGTCAAAAAGCCCAAGTTCTTTACTTGAAATAAGAGACTCTATGTTTAATAAAATAACCATAGTGTCACCCACCTGGCTCAGCCCGTATAAAAATTGATGATCAAAAGCTGCACCAAACTCCGGCGGCGGCTTGATATCATCTTTTTGTAATCTGACCACATCTGACACTGCATCTACAACAATACCAACAATCCTTGCACCGACAGACAGCATAATTACAATAGTAAACTCATTATAGATCGCACTCCCCACATTAAACTTCAAACGCAAATCAATTATTGGAACTATATCTCCCCGCAGATTCAATACCCCTTTAACAAACGGCGGGGCATTAGCAATTTTTGTCACAGCTTCATAACCACGAATTTCTTTAACCATCATAATTTCGAGACCATAATGCTCGTCGCCCAATGTGAAGGTTAAAAATTCCTGACTGTTATCTGATATTGATCCTGACATGCTGCCTCCTTAATTGATCGACGTTGCTGGAATGTCAGCCAGAGATTCGACATCAAGGATCAATGCGACACTGCCATCACCCATAATAGTCGCCCCCGCGACGCCATCTACCCGCCGATAGTGTTGCTCCAAACTTTTGATCACAACCTGTTGTTGTCCCAGCAAATCATCGACCAGCATCGCAAAACGGTTGCGGCTACTTTCGACAAGTACCAGGATCCCAGTCAGTGGGTCTTTGATGGCGTCAGGTAGTTGCATCAACTCACCTAACTTCACAATCGGCCAATACAAATCCCGCAAAAACAACATTTGTTGGTTGCTGATTAGCATCAATTGCTCTGACGAGGGTTGCACTGATTCAACAATATTGACCAAGGGCACAATGAATTGCTGGTCCGAGACACTGACTGACATCCCATCAAGAATCGCCAGCGTCAGTGGCAATCGAATATGGATCCCGGAGCCTTGACCAGTGCTTGATGTGATATCAATTTTCCCGCCCATCGATTCAATATTCCGCCTGACCACGTCCATGCCAACGCCACGACCTGAAACATCGGTGACCTGTTCAGCCGTCGAAAATCCCGGTGCCATGATCAGCTGCCATACCTCGCTGTCCGGCGCAGTCTCGCTGATCTCAATGCCGCGCTCCCTTGCCTTTGCCATAATCTTCTGGCGGTTGAGGCCACCCCCATCATCATGTACCGAAATAAGCACATTCCCGCCTTTTTGTTCCGCTTTTAATATCAGCCGGCCGGTTTCTGCTTTGCCTAACGCCCGACGGGTCTCCGCGGGTTCGATGCCATGGTCAAGACTATTGCGCACCAGGTGGGTCAGAGGGTCTACCAGTTTCTCGATTAAGCTTTTATCAATCTCGGTATTCCCGCCTTCAACCACCAGCTCTACTTGTTTGCTGAGCTTTTGCGACAAGTCGCGCACTACTCTGGGAAAACGATTGAAAACAAAAGATACGGGCAACATGCGAATAGACATGATGCCTTCCTGCAGGTCACGCGTATTGCGCTCTAACTCACGCAATGCGGTGGCAAGACGCTCGCTGAGATTCTCAGCAAGCTCTTCACCGATGAGGGTCAGCATCGATTGGGTAATGACCAATTCACCAACGAGGTTTACCAGGCTATCAACTTTGTGGATATCAACCCGGATACTACTGGTGTCAGTGTCGGTTTTTCGTCTTTCGATCAGGACTTTCTGCTCACCATCCCCCGACGCAGGCTTCAGTTCCGCGTCTTTTGTGGTCGGGACTACCGCCTGCACTGCGGCTGAGGTGGTCTGCTCCGGCAGGTCGGAGTGACTGCTGTTCGCAGGAACCGGAAGGGGCTCAAAGAAACCAAAACCGTCATCTTTAGTAGCTTGCGGCAAAGGCTCAAAAAACCCAAAACCGTCATCGTCGGCGGCTTCCGGCAATGGTTCAAAGAAGCCAAATGCGCCGTTATCCTCCTTAGTTGCCAAGGGTTCGAAAAAACCAAAGCCTTGCTCTGGTACAACCTTCACCGCAGCTGCCGGCTGAAGCAGGTTGTTTACTTTTTCAGTAGCATCGGCGACTAACTGCCAATTCACCGCTTCATTGCTGCCATAGGCGTCCAACAAGCGGCGCAGCGTATCAACAACCACCAATAAGTCGTCGACCACTTTCTGGCTGATATTGAATTGTCCCTGACGGGCCAAATCAAACAGGTTTTCCATGACGTGTGTGACAGAAATCAGCGCGTCAAAGCCAAAAATGCCAGCGCCACCTTTAATAGAATGTGCGGCCCTAAAAATGCAGTTCAGGTCTTCAATCTCGGGCTGTTCCGGGTCTAACGCCATCAGCAGATGCTCAATATCATCCAGATGTTCTGCGCTTTCTTCCAGAAAAACACCATGAAACTGACTCATGTCAATCGTCATAGAGGCACCTGCAGTTGAACAGTTAATTCAATACTTTGGCTGCTATTTGCAATAACTTTGCCGGGTCAAACGGCTTTACCATCCACCCCGTTGCACCCGCAGCCCGTCCTTGTGCTTTCATCGCGTCACTGGCTTCAGTGGTTAACACGACGATCGGAACCGTGCGGTAGCTACCCAAACCCCGCAGCGATTTAATCAGCGTCAGGCCGTCCATCCGGGGCATATTCTGATCCGTCAGGACAAAATCGAAGGCTTTGGTCTGACATAACTCATAGGCCTCCTGACCATCTTTCGCTGCGGTGATCTGGTATCCGGCGGATTTCAGAGTTACCTCAACCATTTGCCGGACAGATGCCGAGTCATCCACTATCAATATATTTTTTGCCATATACTCATCCTATTATCACGGCGGTTACTTCATTGCCGCAGCCTTTAAAATTCACCTCGGTGCACAAGGAATAAATCATATTAATTCCCCGCCCATAGAAAAATTCATCTGTTGAGCGTTGTTCATTCATCACCTGATAATTAAATCCTTCACCAGAATCCATGACATCGATATGGATAGAATTATTATCCATCGACCAGTCAATGGTGAGTGAAATGAAATCATCTGATGTCAGAGACAACAAACCCTGATCTCTTAAAAGGTAATAGTTGCTAAAACCATCTTCTGCCTGCTTTATTGCAGAATCTAATTTTAAAACGCCATGTTCAAGCGCATTTAAGTACAGCTCAGTTAATACAGAAAAAAGTGTATTGGTCAGGTTTTTGGGCATTCCATACGCACTGAATGTCTGAACAATTTTCAATGGTGCATCAACTTGCGACAATGCAGATCCCATTATTTTAAAATCTAAACACAGGCGCCCATCTTTTTTATCATGCACCTTCATATCTGCTAAAAGTGACTGGAAATACTGATTGAAATGAATAGAAAAAACTGAAATGTCGTCGACTGTCTGTGATAACCCATCAATGCACTGCTCAAGACATTGAAAAGCATCTTCTGGCTGTTTCAGCCAGGTTTCAGCTAAGAAATCCGCGCTGAACTGGCCATGACCAACAAACTCCGTATCAGTCAGGCCGTCGGTGAATCCAACCGCATAGCTGCCGGTAGTCCATTTGAACTTTTCCACGGTGACATCGATTTCCTGTTCATCGAGGATCCCCAGCGCCATATTCTTTGATTCAGCTTTTAAGATGCTTTTCTGCACGCTGTCGATGATTAATAGTGGCGGCATGCCACCGTTCCAGACTTCTAACTCCGAAGTTCTTGGATCTAAACGGATAAAAAGAGCGGCAACAAAACGGTCTGCCGGCAATTGCCGGTTGAGCTTTTTATTCAGTTCGAACACGATGTTAGATAATGGCAACGATTGCTGGCTCATGCTCTGAAAGACCTCAAGCACCGGCATCAGTGAAATAGCGGCCGCTAAGCCATGCCCCATCGAATCAGCAAGCAACAGATACTGAGAGCCATCCTGGCCTTGTTGCTGTAACAAAATATCACCGCTAAAACTGCTTCTTGGTTTGGTTTTCACCTGAATATATGCCGGCATCTGTTGCAACAGCTGAGTTAAGCTCGCTAACACATGCACTGCTAATGCTTGTTCCTGTTGTTCCTGCGCGACCCAATTGGCCAATTCAGCCTGCTGTTGCCGCGAAACACGCTGCAAACGACGGACCTCAACTGCCCGGCAGATTTTCACCCACAACAAATCAACATTGACGGGTTTCACCGC
Source organism: Gammaproteobacteria bacterium (assembly GCA_027484495.1). Taxonomy (GTDB): domain Bacteria; phylum Pseudomonadota; class Gammaproteobacteria; order Enterobacterales; family Alteromonadaceae; genus Pararheinheimera. The sequence goes on along the minus strand of JAIXSW010000078.1, from coordinate 1,527 downwards.
ATAATCGTCCAGACCCGATGCATAAGCCTGCAAAAAGAAATCTGCACTATCGTTGGCACTGACCATCAAAATGGCCGCGTCGGGATACTGCTCAATCAAGGCAGGCACTAACTGCAGGCCTTCGCCATCAGTTAATTGGTTATCCAATATAATGGCGTCAAACAGCTCGGCAGATGTCAGAATTTCCCGTGCTTCAGCTAAGGTATAAGTTGAAACCACAACTACACCTTTAGATTGAAAGAACATTGAATAGAAGTGATTAAACAATAAATCATCTTCAACAATCAGAATATGCACAGTAAATTCCTGATTAATTAATTAATTGAGTACAACTTACTCATATTAGCCATCATCAATATATCTAATGCCGTCCCCTGCGCGCCTTTTATCGATACGGAAATATTCAGGCCTGAAGATTTCTTCGCCAAAAGCACTAACATGCCTAGAGCAGAGCTATCCAGGTATTGAACCTGTGAAAAATCTATTTCAATCGCTTTAATTTCATTCCGTACCAACGCTTCTTCGGTGTGCTGAAAAAAAAGTTTATGATGACTAAAATCAAAACGGTTCGGTAAACGAATAACTGCAATCGCTTCAGCCATATAAAATCCTTTATTTAAAATAGTTCTATATCGCCAGCCTGCACAGAATGTGAAGAGACCGGATTTGCGCGCCGCTCGTTATGCTTGGATAATAACTGCCGAGCGTGATTTATCTCATTGACTAGCTGGTTTTCGTCCGTAATTTTTAATAATGACTGTTTAATATTCGATAAATCTTCGTTTATGAATTGGAGGTGTTGAGCATTGATATCGCCAAACTGTAAACCGCGAATAGCCTGATTAATTGAATCGGCTAAATCCTGGGCTTTTTCATCAAGCTGTTTGGCTATTTCAGTTTCAGCCGATGATTTACTGACTAACTGGGCAAGTGCAGCCTGTACTTGTTTTTTCGACGCCATGACATAGGTCACATCCTGGGAAGCAACTTTGCCGATATCCGCAGATAACTGTTCGATCTGCACCGCGATATCACGCAATTTCTGTTGGATTTGTTCACTAAAGCCCGCACTGCGGTTTGATAAAGCGCGAACTTCATCGGCAACAACAGCAAAGCCTCTGCCTGCATCGCCGGCCCGGGCCGCTTCTATCGCAGCATTTAATGCAAGTAAGTTGGTTTGAGAAGCGATTTGGTCGATGTCTTTGAGTGCTTTCATAATGTCCGGCACAGCATTATTCACTTTGTCGACTTTATGCACTAAGTCCATCGACGCTGCCGACATACTGACAGTGGTCTCAACAAAGCGTTCCAACGTGACTGCTGTACTGCCGGCAAATTCGCTCATCCAGGAGACGCCTGTTGACGAATCTTGCCCCCCCTGCAACAGAGCCTGAATGTACCCCGTTTGTTTTTGGGTGGACTCTAGCAAACCGATGAAACTTTCACTGAGGGTGTTGACTGCATCAGTCTGAGTTTGTTCGATTTTTTGCAAGTTTTGCTGGCCTTGCTGCAAGATGTCTACCAGTA